>NZ_JACJUP010000795.1:0-3393 GCF_014748295.1 Planktothrix sp. FACHB-1355
GATCGCTTCTGGCGGCGACTACGATATTGAATACCGAGTCATCCGTCCGCAGGGGGAACAGTGCTGGGTTTCTGCAAAGGGACGCGCCCAGTACGATGCTGCGGGTCAGGTTTTGGGAATGATCGGTGTGGTGCAAGACGTGACGGAACAGGTGCTGGCGCGGCAGCGTAGTGAGGATCTGCTCAAACAGCTGGAGGCAGAACGAGCATTTCTGGAAGCAGTTTTGCAGCAGATGCCAGCAGGGGTAATTATTGGGGAAGCTCCCTCCGGTAAGCTGATTTTGGGGAACGATCGGGTACGGGAAATCTGGCGTCATCCATTTGTCGCATCTACTCAAGTCGAGCAATACCGCGAGTACAAGGGTTTTCATCCAGACGGACGGCTTTATCAGCCCCAAGAGTGGCCGATCGCACGCTCGATCGGCAGCGGTGAAGTGGTGAGTGGGGAAGAAATTCAGTTTCTCCGGGGTGACGGTACTTATGGCGTCATGGAGATAAGTTCTGCACCCATACGCGATCGAGAGGGGCAAATTATTGCAGGTGTAGTCACCTTCCAGGATATTAGCGATCGCAAGCAGGCAGAGCGGGAACGAGAGGAACTCTTAGCCAGGGAACAAGCGGCACGCACAGAAGCAGAAACTGCCAATCGCATCAAAGATGAATTTCTGGCCGTACTTTCCCACGAATTGCGATCGCCCCTCAATCCCATTTTGGGCTGGACTAACTTATTGCGAACCCGCAAATTAGATGAAAAAACCACAACCAAAGCCTTAGAAACAATCGAACGCAATGCCAAGTTGCAAACGCAATTAATTGAAGATTTACTCGATGTTTCTCGCATCCTGCGCGGCAAAGTAGTCTTGGACTTTGCCCCCGTCAACTTAGCAAATATAATAGAAGCCGCTTTGGAAACGGTGCTGCTAGCAGCAGAAGCGAAAAAAATTCAAATTCAAACTATTTTTTCTGCAAAACAAGCTCTGATTTCCGGTGACTCAGGCCGACTCCAACAAATAGTTTGGAACCTACTCTCGAACGCTGTCAAGTTCACACCAGCAGGTGGAACGATAGAAGTACGATTGGAATGCGTTGACTGCTATGCCCAAATTCAGGTAAAAGATAATGGTATGGGTATCAGTCCGGATTTTTTGCCCCATGTATTTGAGTACTTCCGGCAGGCAGATGGCACCACAACCCGCAAATTTGGGGGATTGGGACTTGGATTGGCGATCGTGCGTCATTTAGCTGAATTGCATGGCGGCACTGTGCGGGCGTCAAGTCTGGGAATCAGTCAGGGAGCGACTTTTACAGTCACTTTGCCACTGCTGGTGACTGCTTTTGAGGCAACTCAGAACTATCAAGCCTCTACTGAAATTGGCAGCTTGAGCGGTTTGCGGATTTTAATTGTAGATGATGAACCGGATATGCGAGAGTTAGGGGTTACTGTTTTGGCTGAATACGGATCGCTGGCAAAAGCAGCTGCATCCGCAGCAGAAGCATTGTTCCTGCTTAAAGAATTTCAGCCGGATATTTTAATTTGCGATATCGGAATGCCAGAGGTGGATGGCTATATGCTGATGCGTCAGGTGAGGTCTCGACTGCCAGAAATGGGAGGGCAAATTCCGGCGATCGCACTGACTGCTTACGCCGGAGAGTACGATCGACAGCAAGCGATCTCCGCCGGATTTAATAGACATCTTCCTAAACCTGTAGATCCCGCCGAGTTAATAAAAACAATTCTATCCTTAACAGCAGAAAAGCAGAGGAGTAGAGGAGCAGAGGGGAAAAAGAACAATCCATAGTCGTCTGACCGGACGAAAGTCAAAAAATCCCTATTTTATCTGCTATGGGCTGCGTTTATCTGCCTACATCTGCGGTAAAAAATTAACCTTCGATGGCAACAGAAAATTTTTCCCATCACTCATGCACTATCAATGCAACCGAGTACAATATGAGGCGATCCGGAGAAAAGAAATAAAAATTTATGGTTTTCGGGTTTATTATAAAAGTTTTTTATTATATCATAAAAACGGGAAAGCCAAAAGCTGTTTGGAGTTATTAACTAATAATTATAATGTCAAAGAGGATGTGGAATTTTGCAGAAACTTTACCGCAGACTAACTCCGATTCAAAAAAGAATCGTACAAGCTACAGTCATTATAGCATTGTTTGTTACAACTGTGCGAATTATACCATATCTTGTTCCCATTCGTGCCAGGGATTTGATGCAAGACCGACAAGCGATCGAATTTAGCGATCGCAACGGCTTACCATTAGGAACATTGCTCAGCCGTAACCAAGAGCATACCGCAGTTGTACCCTTAAACGAGATTTCTCCGCATTTCAAAAATGCCATCATCGCCGCCGAAGATAGGGGATTTTATCAGCATGGGGCGCTGGATCTGAAAGCGATCGCCAGGGCAATCCTGCAAGCAATTAAAGCCAAAAGAATTGTCTCCGGCGCTTCTACCATCACCATGCAACTAGCGCGAATGCTCGACCCCGTACCGCGCACATTGGCAGGAAAAATAAAAGAAATTTGGTTATCTTGGCGCTTAACAGCAGGAATGAGTAAAGATGAAATCCTTTCTGCTTATCTCAATCGCTTACCGATGGGCGGTAACATCTATGGTGTGGAAGCAGCCGCTCGCGTTTATTTTGGCATACCTGCCAGCGATTTAAATTTAGGACAAGCGAGTTTACTTACTGCCTTACCGAACGATCCTAGCAATCTCAATCCTTATCATAATTTATCAGGACTGAAGCGCCGACAAACTTACGTACTCGATCGCATGGTAAAAGATAAATATATCAGTCGTGTTGAAGCCGATCGAGCCTTATCTGAAAAAATTACTATTCAACTTCGCAAGCAAGGTATCCTCGCCGCCCCTCATTTTTTATTTTGGGTAGCCAATGAATTAGATAATGGCAATTTAAAAGTAACTCATGCTGGCAATCTTCGCACAACAATCGATCGTCCTTTGCAACAATTTGTCGAAGCGCAAGTGCAAGAAGTCATTCGTAGCCTCGCGCCTAACAACGTGCATCACGCAGCCGCTTTAGTTATCGATAATCGCACTGGAGAAGTACTAGCTTATGTTGGTTCCCCCAATTATTTTAACGAAACGCAAATAGGACGGAACGACGGCGTACAAGCACTGCGTCAACCCGGTTCAACCCTCAAACCATTCTTATACGAATTAGCCTTAGAGAAACGCATCATTCGCCCCAATACAATTTTAGCAGATGTACCGACTCGCTATGCGATTCCCGGAGCCAAAATTTACAGCCCTCAAGATTATAGCGAAACTTTTCAAGGCCCGGTAAGAGTTCGCATTGCCTTAGCCAATTCGCTCAACATTCCGGCAGTGCGGGTATTGGAAAAAGTAAGCGTAGG
>NZ_JACJUP010000796.1:0-3391 GCF_014748295.1 Planktothrix sp. FACHB-1355
CTTTGATAAAGCTGGGCTAAATTTAGATGAAAATACTATGAAATTTTTATCTAAATTTTTGGGATATCTCAGCTTATTTTTACATTTACTATTCTAATCTGACGATAACCGGAAAATTCTGCGATAAAACTACTAAAGCTTGCCAAAGCAAGCAATACTACTGAAATTTCCTTACCAAACTCAACTGGATTTTCTGCTCTTGGAAATTTCCTCAGTGAAATCTCGTAACTTTTCACTCAATTTATGAAGTTTTCTCATAAACTTAATTATCATTTACATAACAACACGCAAGGCAGCACTTCTGGATCTGCCAGCCGAAGCAGCTGGTAGCCAATCCCAGAAGTTCCTTGAAAAAAACTCGGAGTAAATACAGAATTGGGCAACTTAGGAAAAAGATAGCCTCCGGCTTGCTCTGCTCGACGGACAGCCCAAGCGGCCCTTTTTTCGGCAACCGCGAGCAATTCGGGGCGAGACAGCGTTTCGGCAGCAAAGAGCAGCATTTCTATACGTCCGAAATTACCGCAGCAGACACAATCCACATCTTGTAACGTATGTTTTTGCGTTGTCTGTAAACTTACCTGCACATCTCCATCAATTTCATCTGTCTTTAAAATTGACAAACCACCCAAACGGGCTAACCCAATTCCAGTTGCCCCATGACACCAGCTAACCATAAATCCAGGTTCGCCGTTTTGTTGGGCAAAAGCTCGGAAATCGGGCCAATTAGCCGCGACGGCAGAAAATACACTGTTTTCGTAGGCAATACCTTCGCTAGCTGCTTCTAAATAAGCTCGATCTTGCGTCACCTCATAAAGTCGCAACAGCGCATAGGCAATCCCAGCCGCACCGTGAGAAAAACCGGTATACTGCTTCTGTCCCAAAATTTTCCATGCTTTCGGCTTACCGTTAACGCTAGTGCGATGTGCCAGTAAATGCTGACCGCAAATTATCGCTTTATCTAAAACTCCAGAATCTTTTGTTTCTGAGTGTAGCGCCAACAATCCCAAAATTGCCCCAGCGGAACCGCCAATCATATCAAATTGTTTGTCAGATGCGATGATTTCGGGTGTAATTAAATTAGCAATACCCAAAGCATCTTCTATAAGTGCTGGTTCTCTCAAGAAACGACTGGTCATAACTAAGGTGTAGATAATAGAACCCAGACCGGTCGCTCCGCCTATGCCGCGCCGCACAAATCGGCGGGTAGACTCAAAATCGGCAGTTTGCAAAAATTTGCGGATTGACAGCAAAGCTCCCAAAGCTAAATCTCGAAATTGCCTAGTTTGCCTGACATAATCTAAGGCTGATAAAAATAAAGCGATACCGCCATTGCCGTTATAAAAATCTTCGGGCAAAGGCATGAGTTGAAAGCGTTCTACATCGGGAATATAGGCAAAGCTAATCCACTTGACGCTCCCATCTGCACCCCAGATTGCCCGTGCTTGAATTTCGGTAGCGATGCGGGTCGCTTCTTGCAATAATTGTGTTTTGGTTAGCGGGCTAATTTGTGAATATTCAGCTTGATTGATAGATGGGTTATTTTCGCTGGCTGCTTTTCGCGCTAACCTGGCATAAAAAGAACCTTTGATAATTTCTATTTGTTGAGTTAAATCTGTGTCATTTAAGTTTTGCAGTTGATTGACAACATCTTGATAGCTGGGTGCTTTAAAATAATCTTCGATCGGTTTATCTAAGCCAACGGTGAGAGCTTTACTGTTAGTGTAAGCGGCAAAGTAGGGAATATCCAACTGTTCCATCGCTTTGACTTCTGCATGAAAAATCGGCCAAGCATCAGGCTTTTGGGGAGCGACGAGAAAAGCGCGGGCTAAGATTTCCAGTTCGATGCTGCGATCGACTCCATCCCGAAGGAATTGGGGAGCGAGACTTTTTTGTAAAATTGACCAATAAATCCTGGTAGCGCGAAAAATAAATCTAACGGGCTGATTTTGCAATATTTCTAGAGGGCTATCGGGTGCTAGCAGCAATTCTCGCTTTTCTATTAAAAAACGATACATTTGTGCAAAACCAGTTACCATGCGATCGAGATAGCGATCGGGCGATAAGGGAATTCCATTCAAAGTCGCGACATTGCTAGGAATTTCGTTCCCCGGTTCTGGATCGAAGCTGCCTAATGCGCTATTATCGTAGGCAATGCGGTTATTTTTGGTAAACTCCCAATGGGGTAACAATCCCGTGCGTAAAACAGAGTCGGAAAATTGTAAATTTACAGATGTGTCAGCTTCAGTTTGTTCTGCTAAATCGACCATAAGATTTACTTCTTGGTGCATGATACTTTCCATATCGATCAGCACTAAATGTTCGCCGTTAGCGATTAAATTTTCGCGGTGACAATCAACTACTCTGAGTGCATACAGCAGCGCTAACAACATTCCCGAACGTTGATAAAAACGTTGGGCTGCTGGTTCATCTTCACAGGGCAAATGTTCTACGTATTCAACCCAACCGTAAGTTTGGCGATCGCACACTTTTAAAACTTTAAATTGTAAAGGAATACCCTGCTGATTGCACCAAGTTAAAAATTGAGTATATGCCGCTTCTACCCCTAATCCCTTGGGTTTGTAAACTAGCTTTAATCCGGATTCAAAAGTAAGTGCAATCACTGTGTACCCGGAATTATGCGGATCGGATAATGAAGGTTTGATGTCGATGGCTTTGCCCAAATAATTATGTGCAGATGGGAACTCTTTGTGTGCTGAGTGAGAATTCTCTCCTACCGGTATGCTCGTCTGTTCCTCTGCTCCCGCAGGCGAGACGCCTGCACTACCAGGCGAGACGCCTGCGCTACCAGGCGCAACTTGAAACACTTGCTGAATCTCCCAGAGATCCGCTTTGAGGCGTTGCAAAAACTGCGCTGTTGTTTCCACCCAAAAATCCACTGCTGTTGCCATTAATCTCGCCAAAACGGGGTAATTTTGGAAAAATGTCAATAATCCATCCGCCAAAATTTTTTCCATAAAATCTTCATATTCTGCCTTAAATTGCGTCTTGTCAGGAGTGGATTTTCCCAGTATGTTTAGTAAGTTAAGTAAATTTTTTCCCACGGTACGGGAACGGGATAATTCATATTCCAGGGTTTTGCCGCAGATATTTAAGAGTTTGTAAAGTAAGCTGATTTCTAATGTCAGATATGCTGAATTAGAAAGTACTTCTAATGGTAAGCAATCTACGTGGAATGACGGAGAATCGAGACGATTTAATAATTTTTGTCGCGCTACAGAGACGACTGGTAAAAGCACTTCTGCAAAAGGTAATTCATTTTCTTTGTTTAAAGGAAATAGTACATTTGCCTCATTGCCCAGGCTCTGTTTGGGAAAAGATCGATCGTTAGCAAAGGAATAGGCGGTTTGGATTATTTCTCGCAAAGTCTCTG
>NZ_JACJUP010000797.1:0-3391 GCF_014748295.1 Planktothrix sp. FACHB-1355
AAATTTTGGGTTATTCCCCCACAAGACTGTGGCTGAAAATGTTGAGTACGGTTTAAAAGTGCGGGGAACGGACAAAACTTCTCGCCACCAAAAAGCCCTAGAAATCCTGGAAACAGTAGGTTTAACTGCATGGGCTTCTTATTTACCCGCTTCCCTGAGTGGGGGAATGCAGCAGCGGGTAGGGCTAGCCCGTGCCTTAGCTACAGATGCTGAAATTTTACTGATGGACGAACCATTTAGCGCTCTCGATCCCCTAATTCGACGTGAAATGCAGGAGGAATTGCTGCGCCTGCAAAAACAGCTGCACAAAACGATCGTCTTTATCAGCCATGATATTCACGAGGCGCTGAAATTAGGAGATCGCATTGCCGTCATGAAAGATGGCAGCATCATTCAAATCGCCACTCCCGAAGAACTGGTTACCAACCCTACCGATGATTATATCCGCGCTTTCATCCAAGATGTCAACCGCGCCCAAGTCATCAAAACTGGTACTATTGCTCGTCAAATAGTTCCTTTAATTCTCGGTGAAGACAACGATCCTAGCGCCGCACTAAAGCAAATGTTACATTACGACTGCAACGATATGTATATTGTCGATCGCGACGGCAAACCTGTTGGTACCGTCAATAGAAAAACTCTGGAAACCGCCATTTCACAAGGCAGGGATGACATCAGCCAACTGATGCAGACCCACTTTCCCCAAGTTAATGCTTCCACGAGGTTAGAAAATACATTTCATCTCTGCCAACAAGGACTCCCTATAGCCGTAGTTGATGGGGAAGGATTTTTCAAAGGAGTTGTTGAACAATCAGATGTTCTTGTTAATATATTAACGATGCCCAACTAGCCGTCAGCTGATTGACCGCCTTTAGGGGCTAGAACAGCGGACGAGTAAAGCAGCAAAAAGGCAATCCCAAATCCCAAATCTAAAATGTTAAATTATTTGGCTTTATCCAGTTACTTCATTGCCTTAAGTCAAGGAAGACTTGATGTTATCTTAAATCCCTTTAAACTTTATACCATACCCATTCAAGATTGGATTAACACCGGCGTTAATTTACTGGTCGATCGCTGTCGTCCCATCTTCCAAATCATTCGGATTCCTTTTAGCTTAGCACTTGATGGCATAGAATGGCTGTTCCTTGCTATTCCTCCCCTGATTTTGCTGCTAATTCTTGGCTTGACAATCTGGCAACTGGCTGGGCGAAAAATTGCTATTTATAGCGTCATTGGGCTCATATTCCTTGGCTTTTTGGGGGTGTGGGAACAAACAATGATGACACTTTCTCTCATGGGGACAGCAGTATTATTTTGTGCGGCGATCGGCGTTCCCATTGGCATTGCTTGTGCCAGAAGCGATCGCCTGGAACAATTTGTCCGCCCTGTACTTGATTTTATGCAAACCCTGCCGCTGTTTATCTATCTCGTCCCTGTAGTAATGCTGTTTGGCATTGGCAAAGTGCCGGGAGTAATAGTTACATTAGTTGTGGCTATACCACCTCTAATTCGCCTCACCAACTTGGGCATCCGGCAAGTGTCAACAGAAGTAGTCGAAGCAGCGATCGCTTTTGGTTCGACCCCGAAACAAGTGCTGTGGGAAGTACTTCTTCCCCTCGCGATGCCCAGCATCCTGACCGGTTTGAATCAAACAATCTTGATCGCCTTATCAATGTCGGTGATTGCCTCGATGATTGCCGTGCAAGGACTGGGAATGATGGTATTACAGGGCACCAGCAGCTTGAATGTAGGACTGGCTGCCGTAGGCGGATTGGGGATTGTTTTGATTGCGATTATGCTCGATCGCATTAGCCAAGCAGTAGGTGAAGCCGATCGCCAAGTTTCCTGGTTCGAGCAAGGGCCGATCGGTTTTCTCCTCTCCCAGTTAAACATAATAAAAAAAAAGAGAATTCAAAAGAAACCGAGTTTGTTGAAGTAAATACCAAAAAAGTACTGACTTTGGTTGCCCTAGCAGCAACATTGCTCGTGGGTTTAATCTTCTACCTGCCAACTTCTAGGGCAACTACAGAATCAAAATCAGTCATAAAAATGCCCATTAAACGAGTAATTGTACGCTCTGCCTATGATGCTCCCCAAGATAAATTTATTGCAGAAATCGTTGACATCGCTCTGGAAAAGCTCGGTTACGAGATTGCACAACTACATCAGTTTAGTAACATCTCTCTCCTGCACGCTGCTTTCGCCACCGACGAAATCGATTTCACGGCTGTCTACTGGGAAAAATTGTACGAAACATTCTTTCAAAAAAGTGGCGGCGAACAAAAATTACAGCGACTGGGAGAGATTACTGCTAATCTCCCTCAAGGTTATCAGATCGATCGAAAAACCGCCGAGCAATATCACATCACTAACTTGGGACAACTGCAAGACCCCAAAATTGCCTTTCTTTTTGACTCGGACGGAGATGGTAAAGCAAATTTAGCTGGTTGCAGTGCGGGTTTGGGTTGTGATGAAATCATCAATCATCATTTAGATATTTATGGGCTGCGGGATACTGTTGAGCATGATGTAGGAGAATTATCAGCCTTACACGCAGATCTGATTGCTCGTTACAGGCAAGGAAAACCAATCCTTTACTATACCTGGAGTCCCATGTGGTTGGAGGCAATCTTAAAACCAGATGAGGATGTTGTTTGGTTAGAAGTTCCCTTCACCTCAATACCAGAAAAATTTGGCAAGTTTACAGAAAAAGACACTTCGATAAATGGAAGAAATCTCGGATTTATTGTAGATCGGTTGCGCGTTGTGGCGACAAAAGAATTTTTAACAGCTAACCTAGCAGCCAAAGCCTTGTTTGAACGAGTACAAATTCCGATCGAAGATATCTTGGCCCAACAACTTCTCTACCACTCTGGTGAAGATAGCTCAGCAGAGATTCGACACCATGCCGAAGAGTGGGTAAACAAGCATCAAAATTTATTCGATCGCTGGTTACAAGAAGCTAGGGAAACCGAGAAAGCTTTTGGTTAATTCTTATTTTGTGAAAGCGCGACGCAGAGCTGTTGCACTCTGGACTAGCGCCTTTTCACGTCCCTCAGTTACGCCCTGGATATAGATAAAGCCATGAATCATATCTTCATAACAGGTATATTCAACTTCAACTCCAGCATTGCGTAACTTTTTTGCGTAGTCTTCGCCTTCATCAACAAAGGGATCGAATCCGGCGGTGATAATCAACGCAGGTGGTAAACCGCTTAAATCCTCTGCTAATCCAGGCGAAGCCCGATGGTCGAACACATCTGCCTCACTGTTGAGGTAGTGGTTATTACACCATTCTATGATTTTCTCAGTCAGAAGATAGCCCTGACCATACACCTCACGAGAGGGAAATTTGGGGGCAATATATATATTTGGGTACAGCAGCAGTTGA
>NZ_JACJUP010000798.1:0-3380 GCF_014748295.1 Planktothrix sp. FACHB-1355
ATTACCGATCGCAAGCAAGCGGAAATTGCCCTGGAGCAAAAACTAAAAAGGGAGCGGCTAGTAAGTGCGATCCAAGAGCGGATTCGTTCCTCTCTCAACTTGGAGGAAGTGCTGACAACAGCAGTCGAAGAAGTGCGGCAGTTTTTGTCAACCGAGCGGACAATTATTTATCAATTTTATCCAGATTGGGGTGGATCTGTGGCTGTCGAATCGGTGGCGCAAGGGTGGACGCCGATGAAGGGCATCGATATTGAAGACAATTGCTTCCGAGAAAACTACGCTATTTTTTATCAGCAAGGTCGCATTCGGGCGATCGAAAATATTTACGCAGGTGATTTAAGCGAATGCCACGTTAATTTACTCTCGCAATTTGAAGTAAAAGCTAACTTAGTAGTTCCCATTTCTTATAATGAAAAATTATGGGGATTGCTGGTTGTCCATAACTGTAGCAGCCCTCGTCAGTGGCTCGCTTCGGAAATAGAATCTCTCAAACAAATTTCTGTGCAACTGGCGATCGCGATTCAGCAATGTACCCTCTTTGAACAAGCCAAATCTGAAATTACAGAGCGCAAAAAAGCAGAAGTAGCTGTCAGAGAAAGTGCCGAACGGGAAAAAGCGATCGCCCAAGTAATTCAAAGAATGCGGCAAACCTTGGATATGGAAACCATATTTACCGCTACTACCCAAGAATTGCGGCAGGTAATCAAGTGCGATCGCGTCCTAGTTTATCGTTTCCAACCCGACTGGAGCGGCGAATTGGTGGCCGAGTCAGTTGGGCCGGGATGGATTTCCGTAATGCAGTCACAAGCTAGTAACCCCAGCTTCACAGCGATTTCCACAGAAAACGATCGCTGCGTTGTGAAATCATTTGAAAGCGGAAATAGTGTCATATTTCAAGATACATATCTGCAAGAAACTAAAGGTGGGTTTTACAGTAAAGGTACAAACTACCTAGCTGTTGAAGACATTTACAACGCTGGATTTAATGATTGTTATATAAACTTATTAAAGCAATTTCAAGCCAAAGCGTACATCATAGTTCCCATCTTTTCCGGCAAAAAACTTTGGGGATTGCTGGCAATTTATCAAAACTCTGGCCCTCGCGATTGGCAAGAAGCAGAAATTAAAATCGCCATTCAAATCGGCAATCAGTTGGGAGTTGCATTGCAGCAAGCCGAATTACTAGAGCAAACTAAAAAGCAATCGGAAGCGTTACAAAAAGCAGCATTGGCAGCAGATACAGCCAACCGCGCCAAAAGCGAATTTCTAGCTTCTATGAGCCACGAACTGCGTACCCCTCTCAATGCTATTCTCGGCTTTTCCCAAATGATCGCTGGCGATGCTTCCCTCAAAACCCAGCAACAAGAATATCTGGGAATTATCAATCGCGCTGGCGAACACCTGCTGTCCCTAATTAATGACATTCTCGAAATGTCCAAAATAGAGGCAGGTCGCACCAGTTTAAATGAAAGCAGCTTTGATTTAATTGGCTTGTTGGATAGCGTTGAAGATATGTTCCGATTAAAAGCTCAATCAAAGGGATTGCAGCTAATTTTTGAGAGAGTTACAGACCTACCTAAATTTATCAAAACAGATGAAGGAAAATTGCGCCAAGTTTTGATTAACATCCTGGGGAACGCCATCAAGTTTACAGAAAAAGGTAGGGTAACGCTGCGCGTGAGAGTTGATGGTTCGTCGCCATCAACAACGAACGACGAACGATCGAGAAGGAAGGACGATCGACTTTATTTTGAAATAGAAGACACCGGCTCCGGCATTTGTCTGACTGAAACAAACAAGTTATTTGAACCTTTCGGGCAAACAGAAACAGGTGTAAAATCAGGACAAGGAACCGGATTGGGTTTGCCGATTAGCCAAAAATTCGTGCAATTGATGGGCGGAGATATTAGAGTCAGTAGCAAATTGGGGTTAGGAAGTATATTTACATTCGATATCAAAATCAGCTTTGGCGATCCTACTGAGATTAAAACGGATCGCAGTAACTGCAAAGTAATTGGTTTAGCACCTAACCAAATAGAATATCGCATTTTAGTTGTAGACGATCGCCCGGAAAGCCGCCTTTTGTTAGCCAGATTATTTACCTCGATCGGCTTTCAAGTCCAAGAAGCCGAAAATGGGCTAGAGGCGATCTCCCTGTGGGAAAGTTGGGAACCGCACCTAATTTTGATGGATATGAGAATGCCGATCGTCAATGGCTATCAAGCTACCAAACACATTAAAAGCTCTTTGCGAGGTCAAGCAACTGCGATCGTTGCCTTGAGTGCCAGCGCCTTTGAAGAAGACCAAAAAATGGCCTTCGATTCCGGTTGTGACGATTTTCTGAGCAAGCCATTTCAACAAGAGGAATTACTAGGAAAAATTAGGAAACATTTAGGTGTCCAATATATCTGTGCGGAATCATCCGCAGACGCGAGCAAACTAGCTGCTGCTAAAAATGATTCGGTAACGACTTTTCAGTTAACATCTGATAGTTTCAAGGAAATTCCAACTGATTTGCTCGCGCAAATACAGAAAGCCGCAGTTCAATGCAGCGATGATATAATTTTGAATTTAGTCAAGCAAATTCCGCCAGAAAATGCTTCCATAGCGCAGGCTCTTACAGACTTAGCGATCAACTACGAATTCGAGATTATTCAAGAATTGACAAAACTAGGGGTTAGGGGTTAGGGACTAGGGATTAGGGGCTAGGGGCTAGAGCGTCGGGAAGAGTGGGGGAGTGGGGGAATTAAGATTTTGCCTCTTCCCTCTTCCCTTTTCCCTAGTCCCTTTTCCCGACGCCCTAGCCCCTAGTCCCCAGTCCCTAGCTAGCAGTTTCAGTCTCAGCTAAATTCACCTTCACGACGCGATTTTTAGCTGCTGCTGTCTTAGGCAGAGTTAGTATCAGAATACCGTTGCTAAAATTAGCTTCCACCTTATCGTTTTCTACCGTCACAGGCAAAGCAACTACGCGCTCAAACTTACCGTAACGGAACTCAGAACGGAAGAAACCATTATTTTCCGATTGATTTTCGTAGCGGTGTTCCCCACGAAGAACAACAGTATCGCGAGTAACGCTGACATCCAAATCTTTAGCTTCAATACCAGGCAGTTCAGCTTTTAAGGTCAAATTGTCGCCGTTGTCTTGCAACTCAACTGCTGGTTTCCAAATGCTGTTCTGGGATGGAGAAAATCCAGTCATTTCGTCAAATAGTTTATCCAATTGACTGTGGATAGTAGAGATTTCAATGTAAGGATTCCATCTAATAAGAGCCATAACTCTATTTCCTCGCTTTTGTTTGAGATTTGCTGTAGCTTTTGTTCAAGCACATCTTTATGATGCCTAACATAATCAGTGATGGCGATGGGGAAAACCGAAAAAT
>NZ_JACJUP010000799.1:0-3354 GCF_014748295.1 Planktothrix sp. FACHB-1355
GTTGCTTTATTGATGACTGCGGGTTGCGGTAGCAACAAACCTTCTTCAGGCGAAGCAACTAATGCAAATTCCTCGCCAACTCAGCAAGTTTTTACCGTTGCCATAGGCGGTGAAATAGGCGACTTGAATCCACACAACTATAAGTCAAGTTTTCCAGCATTGGATCTCGTCTACGAACCGCTAGTTCGCTACCTGCAAGATGGCTCGATCGCACCAGCGCTGGCCAAATCCTGGAAACTCTCGGAGGATGGCAAAACCTTGACTTTCCAGTTGCGAGAGGGTGTGACATTCCACGACGGAACGCCCTTCGACGCCGAAGCTGCCAAGTGGAACTTGCAACGCTGGGTGGGAACGAAAGATCATGACTGGCTACCGCTTGCCAACAAGATAAAATCGATCGCCACACCAGATAAATACACATTGACGTTGCAATTGAAAGAACCTTACTATGGAGCTATTCAGGAACTTGCGCTGGTCAGACCTGTCAGATTTCTCAGTCCCAAAGCCACAGACGCAACCGGAAAATATCTCAAGCCTGTAGGAACCGGCCCTTGGCAGGTGCAAGTAGATAACCCAACGCAACGTGCAGTTTTTACCCCTTATCAAAACTACTGGGGAACTAAACCGCAGCTCAATGAGGTAGTTTTTGATGTGATTCCCGACGCCCAAACTCGCGTTGCAGCGCTGATGAGCGGTCAAGCAACACTCATTGGCGGCGACAGCATTGGCGGTATCCCTTTAGAGAGCGTAACCACGCTGAAAAACGACCCCAAAGTTCAGCTATTGACCGCACCGGGAAGCACAACTTATTTTATCCAAACTAATTACGATCGCCCCCCTCTCGGTGACGTGCGCGTGCGACAAGCTTTCAGCTACGCGATTAACCGCGAAGCTATTGCCAGCAAAGTTTTCAGCAATTTAGCTACTCCGGCCAAAGGGATTTTCGCACCCAAGATACCCTACGTAAACTACTCAAATCCGCAATTGTATGCCTACAATCCCGAACAGGCAAAAACTTTGCTGGCTGAGGCTGGATGGAAATCGGGGAAAAATGGCATTCTCGAAAAGAATGGTAAGCCTCTGCAATTAACGCTGATAGTTGATGGAGATTCTTCCCCGCAAGCTAAATCTATGGGGGAAGTAATTCAAGCGCAATTGCGCGAAATTGGTGTGGCTGTGGATGTGCGCTTGGTTGATTCCGGTGCGTGGAACGACGCTCTGATGAAGAAACAATTCGATCTCGCAATTAACCTTACTTGGGGTTCTCCCTACGACCCTCATTTGAGTTTAAAGCAGATGTTTCACTCATCTAGCAAATACGCCGAACACGGAGGAGTATATGGTCATCCCACGTTAGACAAATCGATCGATAAGGTTTTGGCAACTAAAGATGAGAAAGAGCGACAAAATCTTTATGTAGAAATCCAGAAATTTATGGATGAAAATGTCGCTGCTATCCCTATAGTTTACTCAAATCGAGTTTATGCTGTGAGTAACAAGGTAACAGGATTTAAATTGGCGGGGACTGAGTACGAACTTGACCTGCAAGAGGTGACGAAGAAATCGCAATAAACAATCAACTATGTTTCAATTTTTGGTGAAGCGTCTGGTCGGCTCGGCGGCAGTGCTGGTGGCAACCAGTGTGCTAGTTTTTTTCTTAACTTACCTAGCACCGGGAGACCCAGCTGTAATGATTGTGCGATCGCGTATCGGGCGGTTGCCAACAGAGCAAGAAGCTGCTGTAGTTCGCTCCGAGTACGGCTTGGATAAATCACCTTGGCAGCAATACTTCACTTGGGCGAGTCATGCGATCGGGGGTGATTTCGGTTACTCTTTCCGCACCGGTAAGCCTGCGATCGCAGAAATTGGTTCGCGTCTAGCACCGACGCTTTTGTTAGCAGGAGCGACCACTCTTTTCAGCGCGATCGTCGGCATTCCGAGCGGGCTAATTTCCGCTCAAAAACGCAACTCTTGGTGGGATAATTTCAGCCGTACACTATCCCTGCTCAGCGTCTCAATTCCAGACTTCTGGCTAGCTTTTCTGCTCATTTTGGTATTTTCCATTTATTTGGGATGGTTGCCTACCTACGGAATGCGCGGAGCGGAGTATTTAATCTTACCTGTTTTGTCTTTGGGGCTCGCTAATGCCGCACGTCTTGAGCGTCTCACCCGTTCCACGTTACTACAGGTGCAGCATGAAAATTATCTGCAAACCGCACGGGCAAAAGGACTCTCGGAAGGAGCGGTTTGGATACGCCACGCCTTACCTAATATTGCTGTACCCTTGCTGACGGTGGTGGCAAATCAATTCAGCCATATTGTCGCCGGTTCTGTAATTGTGGAAACATTGTTTTCTTGGCCGGGAATAGGCAACTATTACATCATTTCGATAAAATTTCGGGACATTCCCGTTATCCAAGCAATGGTGTTATTATTTGCTTTTGTGATGGTTGTAGTTAATGCGATCGCCGATATCGCCTACGCTTTGATTGACCCCCGCATTCGTTTGGAGTAATGGTAATGATGCCGATCGCTCTCCATCATTGGCAAAAAGCTAATCTCATATCATCGATTGCTATTGTGCTAGCACTGCTCAACGTCATAGCCAGCATTTTTGCTCCCGCGATCGCACCTTACGATCCAGCCGCTCAAGACCTCAACCTGGGTCTGAGTACACCCACTTGGCAACATTTATTGGGTACAGATCACCTGGGAAGAGATATTCTTAGTCGGCTTTTGTGGGCGGGACAAGTATCCATTACCCTCACAGCGATCGTACTGTGTTTGAGCGCTTCGATCGGTGTGGGAATCGGTGTGTGTGCCGGTTACTTTGGCGGCGTCGTCGATGAAATTTTGATGCGCTTTGTGGATTTATTTCTGGCTCTGCCCAAACAAATATTAGCATTAGCTTTGGTCGGCATTTTAGGTTCTGGTTTCCCCAATTTAGTTTTAGCGCTGACCATCGGTTGGTGGCCGACCTACGCACGGTTGGTGCGAAGCCAAGTTCTCTGTGCAAAGTCTACTGCATTCGTGGAAGCCGCTTTTGCTTTGGGCGGAAGTCCTCTCTACATCATCCGTGTACATTTATTGCCCGCGCTTTTAGGCCCAATCCTGGTGCAGCTGAGCTTGGACGTGGGAGCCGCTATACTCGCGATTGCCGGATTGAGCTTTCTGGGATTGGGCATTCAGCCCCCGTACCCAGAGTGGGGGACAATGCTCGTAGATGCAAGGCCCTTTATGCAGGCGGCTCCCCGTCTGGTAATTGCTCCCGGTGTGGCAATTTTGGTGACGGCGTTCGGTTTTAATGCCTTAGCTGAAAGTTTGGAAAGTTGGCTAGATCCAAGGGGTTAAGGA
>NZ_JACJUP010000008.1:0-31144 GCF_014748295.1 Planktothrix sp. FACHB-1355
ATAACCGTTTTCGAGTTCTTTTCGCTGGTCGATAGTTAATTCAACTTTGATAAATCTGCCCATACAGCAGATAGTTTAATATATTTGTGTCAAATTACTTAGTCGGCTCTGGTTTCTATTATTTTGTGTAGTGAGCAGCTCTTCGATCGCTTCCCTGACGACGGAGATAAACCTTTCAAAATTCCTTTTAGGGGGCATCAATCTCCCTTTTGTTGTATTAGCCTTGAACATACTGTCGCGCAGCCCCTTCGAGATTTCGATTTGTACTCCGTGATTTTTACCTAGGTTGCAAATATTTGCCTTACTCTCGCCGGGTCGAGAATCCTTAGGTTTTCTAATCGCAAAGTGTTTAGACAGTTTATCGATAATCAACTTTTTGAGATCGTGATCGAGTCCTCCCACCTCTAAGAATAAATCTTTTCCCTTACACCCGTGGATAGCTATAACTCTTTCCGAATTCAGAACTATATTCGTCGCGGTCGGTTCGTTAAAATTTGTGCCTGTAATATGGGGTAAACCCAACATTGCTGTCACCAGCCGCAAAGTAGCCACTCTTTTTCAAACCCTCGCCACTTTTTCAATCACCAGACGTTTGTTCATGTCGAGTTTGAAAGTCCCATATGGAGTAACATGGCTGTAAATGAGCGGCGTTAATGCGTGGTAGTCTTCCGGCTGTAATCGTTCCTGCCATTCGGGTTCGCTCAGAATTTGTTGAATCATCAAAGTGTTGATATAAACCAGACTGATCTGGAGAAGATGCAAAGAGAGCATCGTGATTTCCTGGTCTTCGCGCCGATTCGAGGCGAACTCGCCGCCTTTGCCATACATGATGAAGCCGTTGACGCTGTTCCAATTTTCGATGACGTTTAAGCCCTCGTGAATCTCGCGGCGCAATTCAATCGAGTGCAAATAACGGCAGAGAAAAATCGTTTTGATTGCCTTGCCCAATTCCGAAAGGGCTTTGTAAGTCGGATGCTGCAAATTCTGGCGAGTAAAACGGCGCAGGATGGCTTCGGTTTCGGCTGTTCCGAGCCGCAGCGCGGTCGCGTATTTGACCATCAAGTCGTATTGCTGCCGGATCAGTTTCCAATCTATGGCGCGTTTCAGGATGGGTTGCAGATTCCGATATTCATTGTCTTTTCCGTTTTCCACCCGGTAGAGTTTTTGGCGGTGAATAGCCTTCAGACGCGGCAACAACTCAAATCTGAGCAGACGGCAAAAAGCGAATGCCACCTCGGATTGCCCGTGACTGTCAACATATTGTTTATTGACGCTCATTTCCGTGCAGTGCCGCAAAACGCCCTCAATCATCGAGGCGGCTTCCGAAGACGAGCAAGTTTTCAATTGCGAATAAATACAGGTTGATTTCCGTTCGACGTGCCAGTAAATCATGACGCCGCGCCCGCCGTAACGGGCGTGCCATTCGGTCATCAGATTCTGGTCATATGCGCCGAATTTCTTTGAGTCGGAAGCGCAGGCGGTTGTCCCTTCGCCCCAGATGTTTGGCTGTCTGACCTGAAAAATCGCATTGACCACTTGCCGGATAGCGTTTCGCAGATGGTCTTTGTTGATAAAGCGGCGACGAACGTAAAGCAGGTCTTTGTAGGTAAAGCCGTATTCTCCGGCGCTCATTCGTTTTAGCCCGGTGTTGGTGCCGAGACCATAGAAACTAAGCAGCAGGCGCGGCTGCAATTCTGTTCGTTCTAAAGATTCCCAGGCGGTCGGGCTTTTAAAAGTTTCGGTAAAGCCAACCCGAAAATCGGTTTCTTTGAGGATGTCCAGCAGGCTGTTCATCTGCCAGTGCCGGCTCATTTCGGCTTTGAGCATCAATAAACTCAAAGGTTCAGGCTGCGCTTCGAGTGGCGAGAGAGCAATCCAGCCTTTGTTTTTTGAAAGTATTTGGACGTGGGGATTTTTGGGAAGTCCTTTGTTCAGCAAAGCAAGCGCCTCGCGCATTTCCTGTTGCAGTTTGTCAATAAAGGAATCGGCATCGAGCGGCAAGTGCAGCGCTTCATAATAGTTGTCGCGCTGCGCTTCAAAATCCGCCGGCAGATCGTCATCGGGATTGCGATAACGGTCGGCGCCGACAACCCAAATCTCTTTGCAGCGAAGTCTTTCGCGCTGGGTTTGCAACACGCAAAGTTCATAGTTGATCCGATTGACGCGAATGTTTCCCGCCCGGTCGGTTTCCAAAACGGAATCGAGCCAGATTTTTTTGACCATCCCGTCAAACGGAACATCCTCTTCCAATGGATAAAGGGAAACCTTACTGCCGGCATACTCTTTCAGTAATTTCAAAGCCAAAATTACCGGACGATGCCGGTCGTTGTTTGAGCGAAATTCCAAAGTTTCGAGTAGTTTCGGTATTATCCGGCGATAATGAGAACGGTAAGAATTCCGCATCAGGACGCTGACTTTTCGGCGATAAGCCGGACCGTTCGCTTTCCATTCCTTGACCAGATCGCGCAATGTCGGCTCCGGCACCACCGGATAGACGACCTCCTTGACAATGCCGTCCGGCTTTTCGAGAGTCGCCTCCGCCACACGAAAAAGCAGATTTGCCTTGCCCGTAACTTTTTTGAAATCTTCAAGAATTTCTTTTTCGACTTTGCGTTCCGCCCTCACCCCAATCCGATGTACTATCTCCAACAGCACGTCAACCAGCGTGTCGCTGATTTCCTGAATCCGCAAACAACAAAACGCGGCAAGCAAAGTATAACGCAGCGGAGACGGGTGGCGGCGCAATTCATATGGCTCTTCGACTGCGGCGCGACGGCGTAACCCGAGCAGAATTTTTCGCGGAACATTGGCGAACAGTTCGGCAGGCAAGTTCAGATTTCGCAACTGTTCCAGCTTGGCGATTTCTAAACACATTGTTTCGGTGCTGGCTCTGCCGGAATCGGCTTTCAAGCTTTGCCAGACTGAGCGCTGCAGAATCGCTTTTTCATCACCGGGATTGCTTTGATGCTCTGATTCTTCAGGCGAGGTTTGCAGCAGAGAGTCCAGCAGAGTTTGGTTTTCCGGCGTCAGTTGCGAAAGTATTTCGGCGCAAAACTTTTCTTCAAATGCTCTGGCTGCCGAACGGACGATACGATCAACCCGCTCAGGTGTCGGAGGTTCGATTTTCAACTCGCGGCATTTTTGATAAGCGGCAGCCTTCAGATGTTCATAATCGCGCTCTTTGACAAGAATATGTTCTTGCAGCCATTGAGATAACGCATTAGCATCCTCGACGGTCGCTTCCCGAAACCCGTGAAGCTGGCGAATCTGCGCCCGATGATATTCGATGGTTCTCCCCCGCCACGCATATTTTTGAAACTGTTCGGGAGCGACCTTCACCTGTTTTGCCAGATAATCAATGGCTGACGGCGGAATTTCCGCCGCGTGTTGGGGAAAGCGCGCCTCTAGCTGAAAGAATTTCAGCAGCACAGCGCAGCCCAGTTTGGTCGCTCCGATTTTGTTTGCCAGGAACTCAACTTCCGGCGGCATCAGCGTCCAATACTCGACTAACTCATCTGTTTCCCAAACACGCTTCATTACATTTTATTCAAGATAAATTGAGTAAAATTATGTAAGGTTGCTAAAATAGAAAGCATCATATAACATTTCGCAGAAAATAGGAAAGACGAAATAATTTTCGTTCAGAATTATGAAACAGAGTCGAAAACCGGCATCAAACAATTCCGATTTCGTGTCGTCGGAAGAAAAAGCGAAATCAAGCGAAACGAAAAAATTGCCGAAAACGGAAAATTTTGCGAAATCAAAAAAATCTGGAAATTCGGAAAAAATCGAAATCGTTGAAAAAATTGTCAGGCTGGCGAGAAAAGAACGACTCACCTACGATGATTTCATTTACGTTTGCCAACAGGCACGAAAAAAACTCGGGCTTAAAAAGCCCCGCAAGGAAAAACGGCTGCCCCAGATTCTTTCCGAGTCGGAACTAAAAAAATTCTTTCAGGTGATTTCCGATTGCGGAAATCTTCAGCACGAGATTATGCTCAAGCTGCTGTTCTTTACGGCTGTGCGTGTCGGCGAACTGGTCAAAATCAAAGTCTCGGATATTGATTTTAATCAATGCAAAATCTTTATTGAGGAAGGCAAGGGCAGAAAAGATCGCTATATTTTATTCCCGAATAATTTTCGGCTCGTGCTGCAATCTCATCTGCGGGCGAATCCGAAAAACAAATATTTATTTGAAACAACGCGCTACACCTGTTTTACTCCGCGACGGGTTCAGCAAATTGTCAAGGAATATCGTGAGATTGCCGAAATTTCTCAAAAAGTTCATCCTCATTTGTTCCGCCATCAGATGATTACTTATCTGACTTCGCAGGGACTTTCCGATAGTCAGATTCAACTGATTTCGGGACACGAAAGCAAAAAGAGTCTGGAAATTTATCAACATCTGTCGCTGAAAAATGTCGAGCAGGCTTATCAGGACGCGGTAAAATCTTTAGGAATTGATTAAGTTCCTAAAGCAAAAGCGAGCCAAGTTATTGTCAAACACCTTTGGCTCCGGGAAATTATCTTAAAATGTCCAGAAGTCATTTGCGAATGCACATTATGAAAAATCTTACTTTACCCGAACTCAAACAAACAATTCGTAATGATTCCGCATCATATTTTTTGAAGCGCGTTACTAAAACCATTTCTTGTCTGAGGTGAATATGAAATCAAAGATCGTGTTATTTTCGATACTCCTTTTTCTGACTTCAACCGGAGCATTTGCTCAACCGCAATGCAACTCTCCCTTCAACCCATTCAATATTTGTAACTCTAATTTTGAATGGTACGACTATTTTTTTTACGGCGAAATCATTTCTAAAGAAAAAATGCCTTACACAATGGTTAATTCTACGACTACAACTCATAAAGTTGTTGTGAAAGTGAAAAAATCATTCAAGGGAGAACTACCTGAAAAAGTTACCCTTTATTTAGGTTCAAGATCATTCTGCCAATATCCAACAGAAAATAGCAAATATTTATTTTATGCCAACAATTCAGAATTGGATGGACGAAAGGTTTATTTTTCCGAGTGGTTGAGCCGTCCAATGACCGATTATTCGGCAGAAGCGGTTAATGAGGTATTTGCTAATATTCACTCAATTTTAAGAAATGAGAAGAGAGATTACGTTGAAGGAGGCGTTTATGAATTTTTTTCAGAGAGAAAAAAGATTTCAATGAAAAAAGAAGATGCCGACCGTAAGCAACCTAGTATTTCATATAGTGAACCGGTAGCAAATATTTTGATAGAGGCAATGAGCGAAAGCGATGGAAAAGTTTATCAAACCAGAAGCAATGCCGACGGGACTTTTAGAATTGACCGCATTCCGATGGGAACATACAAAATCAAGTTGTATTTGCCGCCGGACAAAGTACAAGTAGAACCCTTTAGATATGGAGTTAGCAATAACCTCTGTTCAAGAAAGTGGGTGATTCCGGTAGCATCAAAGCCTTCAAAATAAATTTTAGCAAAGGTTACATCAACTTCATCCACTTAAGCCTGTTAAATCCGGTAGTAACATTAGCATTCTCATAACGCCAATGTTACTACCGGATTAGCTTATTTAAGGAGTAGGTCGAATTATCCTCCGCGTGAACTTTGTCGTGCTGGTTGCCGTTCCGCTTGGTGTTGTAACCGTGATAAAATGCATGCCGAGCGGCACTGCGGGCGAAACTTCTGCAGAGATTCTGCTATCGTTAGCAACATTGAAATTGACCGGAGTATTTCCGATCTTGACTTCCGTTGCGCCGGTGAAGTTTTGTCCTGTAATGGTGATTATATCGCCTTCGTATCCGCTTATTGGGGCAAAGCCTGAAATGACAGGCTGCATCCCTATCCCTTTACCCTTTAATTCAACCGAATATAAAACCATTTGATCGGAATTCTTGAGTTTTATTACATCGGTATACTCTCTGATCTCAGTCGGTACAAATTTCACCTGAATCGTTCCGCTAGAACCTCTGGGTATTGTAAGCGGTGAGAAAGAAACAGCCTGAAAAGCGGATGGCGTTTGGGAAAATTCAACCGCAGAAATTACCACATCATTAGGATAATTTGCCGGAACATCAATGGTTAAAGTTCGTATTACCCCGGCGGAATTTATTATGGTATTGGGAAAGACAATCTGAATTGTTCCCGACAACGATGTCGCGTAGGGTAGAAGACTCCTAAGAATTTCTTCGCCCCCTTTAGCAACATTTTTACCTTTATCCTGAACAAGCGGATCTAAGTCAACTGTTGGAACGTGAAGGTGTCCAGTGGGGAAACTCGGATTCGACTGTAAACGGATTCGGGCAGTTCGGTAAAATATCTCGTTAGATAAATAATCGCCCCCTGACCCACTAGTGAGTTCACCGCAAGTCGCCGGGTTCCGTCCTGTTTTTTCGTATGTTTCAGGATCATTTATAGGACCTACATTTCTATTCACACAATTAGGTGGGTTTTGAAGGGCTAAAGAAAATCTTTGATTGATTATCAAATATGTGGTGGGTTGAGTACCGGGTGAAGGTCCGGTTACTTTTCTGTTTTTGAAAGTCCCCGGATTGACATCCGGAACTTTTACAACTCCGACAGGTGTATACGGCAATGTGCTTTCCAAATAATATGGCACCTGATTGATGTCCATTCCAAGCGGATGGTTAGTATGAGATAGAATTCTCTCATTATCTGGAGTTGTATTTGTTCTATACCTTGCAGCAAATCTATCAATATTGAATTTATCGTCTGGAGTCCAACTGCATGTCATAATCAAGTCGCAGATGTTGACAGCATCTTTCATGATTTTTTCTATCAAGCCATCAGCATTTGTTCCGCTTGTACCGAAATCTCTAAATCTAACCGGAAGTACTGCGGTTCTGATTTTGAAGGTTTTCTGAGGATTACCTTCCGTAAAATCTTTTCCATTTAAGGAAAGAGCGATAATACCGGAAGAATTGCTAATAAGACCATAATCCGGGAGTAAGAATGGGTCGAACCCAGTTACAACCACTTTATGGGGTTCGCCTGCAAATGCAATTCGGGCATCTGAACCGTTCGTAGTAGTCAGTCCGCGGGACGTATACTCGAAAATATTTAGTTGATTTTCGGTCAGACGGGTTAAGTTTCTGTTTTGAACATCACGCAATACCGCCATTGCTTCAAGTCTGCTAAAATACAAAATCCGGTCGTCCTCTTTACCGACTTGAACGAACTCATAACCCAATTTCCACAATTTTTCACCCCTTTCTCTTAAGAAGGCATCGGATATTGATCCTGATTGTGGCAGAGCGCCAATTAACTCCTTTGTAAAACTACCGAGAGAATTCGCTGTGCTTCTTTCGCTTCTTTGGGTCATAAGTGTCCGAACTTCATGAAAAACACGGAAATATTCTTCAAATGTTTCGTCATTAATAACTTTCGGCACAATTTGGGGTGTTCTCAATGTGGAAGGATATGTCGTACTGCCATTGGGATTTGTTACTTTGAGATCTTTGAGTTTCAATTCAACGGCTACATTTCTTCGACAGGTAGTTTCATTTCGATTAGTTTTATCGCACGAACCGAGCTTATGCGCCGTAACTTTAGGACCCGGAGGAACATAATCAACAATGTCGCCATTCACATCCACAGTTTCCACCCTGTTTGGTAAGAGTTTGGCTGTGTCGAATACAACATACTCGTTTGCCATAGGCAAAGTGTTTAAGGTTACTTCCGGCTCGAAATTCGCTCCAAGCAGAGAGCCTTTAAAAAACTGTCCAATTGTGGTGCCGGAACTTCTATCAAACTCAGATCCGAAAGTGTCGGAGGGAAATGGAGGAGTTGTCGGCGAATTATCCACAAGCATTTTTGCGGATTCGACTTTCAATTTAACCTTGATCGGAGTAGGAGTATTGGGCGGAAATTCAAATTTGGCGGCGAGAAAGTATTCTCTCGGAGTCGGCGCGTCAGGTTCGTCACGGTATATATCCGAAACCGGGATTACTCTTCCGGCAGAATCCTTGTACGCCATGGACAGATTTACTTTAATATCGGTAACTTGAGGATTAACCTGCAACGGTAAGTTTCCGGCGACAGCACGCGGGGCTTCTCCTTCAGCCAGATAACGGATGATGTGAAATCCCAGAATGGTTCCGTACCAGAATGCAAAGGGTAGTTGTCCACTGGAAGTTCTAAAACTAATTGCCGCATGAATCAGGTTTTGTCCGGCTTGAATTGCAAAAGCGTTTCCATCCGGTAGGGTCGTGGGATCTAATAATTCAGGTGGAAGCCCAAGAAAAAACTCAACATCGTAGCCAAGATCGCGCAAGTCCTGCAAGGGTCCGGTAGGATTGCCGGTTTGATCTACGGGTTGTCCGAAGGCTCTCAAAATCGCGGAATCTGCAATATTCATGATTAGCGTCGGTGGAATCCCTTGTGGCGGTGGATCCGAAATGATAATAACGCTCATCAGATTAAGATTGGGCTGTGCAGTAATGCACATATTCGTACTGAATGGGGATCGTATTACTTGTTCGTCTCCTCCAGAACGAAATCTTACAAGTTCCAGATTAAAGTTCCAGGAAACACAACATTCACCCGCTGAACGAACAAAATAGTAGGCTTGTCGTCCGCCAAATCCATCGGGGAATATGGTCTGCCCATTATCCACTGCAAGTTGAAAACGTCCGTCGCAGGGTAGAGGTTCAGCAAATGGAAGAATGCTATAATATCTTACCTTGTGAGTAAAGTTGGGGATGAAATTAATACCACGCCCATCCAAGGTTATCCTAAAATCAATATTGACGGTCAGATTGAACACAAAAAGCAATTGTAGACTGCCGTCCGGCAATACTAACGCATTCAAAAAACCGATTATCAGAATTATATCGATGTCGATAATTATGCCTGTAATAATCGACAGCATCGCATTTGGAGCTACTTCCGGGAATTCGTTAAAACCGCTGGACAACCAGGGATTGTCAATGGTTATAATAACAACGACGGTTATTACAATAGTAACTTCAATCCGCGCAGCAAATAAAATTCCCATGCCGCGTAACGGAAACAAGTCTCCAACCTGTGCCGAAACCAATGAACCGCGTTCCGGACCTCCGCCGTCAAACCTCGGGAAAAGGGAAACAATTCTGATTATCGGAATTCTTATAGAATAGGAAAATACCTCAATTCCAAAATTCGAGAAATCATAGCCGGGATGTATTTGTACCTTTCCGTTCAAATAAAAGAGTCGGCTATCTTCCACTGTCGGACCGAGAAATAACTGACCTTCAACCTGAACCATGTCAAGCATAAATACCGCATCGGAGGATTCACCGTTCTCATTTGAAGAGTTTTCATTCTCTTCAACTAATGCCAAATTATACTGCTCAATCGCATTACCATTTTTATCCAATATGGAAAACTGACTTGATATTTCACTTGTGTCTTTTGAAATTGAAACAAGCCCGATAAGAGAATCTTCATCGCTTTTTTGTAAATGGTTTTGTATCCCTTCTCCGAATTCAAGCGAACAACCGTCGAGATTCCGTCCAAGCACGACAACCATAGTCGATTTATCTGAATTTAAACTTGGGGTATAGGCAATCGGAACGGGAATATCTTTGGGCAAAACAGTAAACATTTGCTTACTGCTTTCAACAATTAAATCATCTTGGGCTTCAGGTCTGGTGCTGGCTAATACTTGAATGGCAATTCTTTCTTTCGGCTGAAGGGTAGGTGTTGCTGAAATGCTGACATTAAAAGTTAAGGAGTCAATGCCGCTTTCCTCGTCGCTGGATTGGCTAACGTCCGAAATTTTGACCTCGACTCGGCTCGGACCCCTTAAAGCAACCAAACCATTTTCGTAAGCTTGAATTAAATTCCGCCCTCGCAGGGTTACTTCAGTTTCAACATCCTCGATAACCGTTAGAGGAGAGATTCCGGCAACTTCCGCGTGTTCGGAATCTTCCGTCGTTACATATGTAAAAGCGTCATTTAATGTAAACTGACTTTCATCAGGATTTACAACTGTAACAGCAACCGTGCCTGATTCTTTCGTTCCCGGAACGGTAGCCTCCATAATATTATTGTTTTTTACAACTGATTTTTCCGACAATTGTTCGCCAAAATAGACGACGGCTCCTTCTTGAAATTCAGACCCGGAAATGGTTACGGTATAACCACCAGCCAAAGAGCCTCCAATAGGCGATACTTGATTAATCACGACGGGATTTTCTGGACTCATTTAATATTCTCCTAAGAATTGAAGTTAAATATTTCAAATCGGCTATATCTTACCCATATCAAACATAAGATGCTTTAATAGCCTAAATTGCTGATTAAAAAGACATTAACACGGTTTGGGGGTCAAATTCAACAATTTGGTTGAATGATTTAAATAAAAATTAATCTGTTGGATTAACAGAGATTTGAAAAGAGGATTTGGTTGCTTTAAGCAAGAAGAATTTTTAATTTTGGCTTTGTTTTTGACTGCCACCTAAGCCAACTCACTACTTTGCGGCTGGTGACAGCAGTGTTGGGTTTACCCCAATATGAAGATACCTTTTATTACCGTCTTTTCTTAATCCCCTGAACGTATAAAACGTATGCTCATTGCCAGCGATCCCTCTGGCTATTTCCGATGTGCCGGGTTCAATCTTTCCTCCATGCGGAGCTATAACCGCTACACCGGAAAAACGTTCTCTAAAGCAGATTTCGTAAAGGGTTTCATTTTTCTTAAGATCTTCAAACTTTGTGTATTCATCTTTATTTGCCCTTGTAGATTTATTCATAATCATTAAGTACCAAAAAATTCGAGCCACATTAAACTGCCGAGATTTTAATTCATCTACACAATTTTTCCTCATTTTCCTTGCAATTGGAAACGTGAATAACGGAATATCTCGTAAAGCAGAAGACTGCCGGCGACGGCGACATTTAGTGAGTCCATGCCATCCGCCATCGGTATTCGCACCAGATGACTGCATAAAGATTGCTCATTTTCGGTCAATCCCGTACGTTCGTTGCCCAGCAACAGGACCGTCGGCGGATTGTACCGGGCGCGGTCATAGGTAATCGTACCGCCCGGAGAGGCACCGATTACGTGCAGTTTATGATGTTTCGTCCATATCCGAAGCTCCTCGAAGCTGGCGCGGGCTATTTTCTGTTTGAATATAGCGCCCATTGTGGGTCTCACGACGTTCGGGGCGAAAGGGTCGATGTCGTCACCGATCAGAATAAAACCGCCGGCAGCGATCGCGGCGCTCGTCCTGATTAACGTGCCGAGATTACCCGGCGAGCGTAAACTGCTGACGGCGGTCCAACAGATAGCTTCCCTGGGATTTATCTCGTTGAGTTTCATTGCAGGCTGCCTAAAAATGGCGGCAACTCCGGAGGCGCGCTCAGTGACCGATATTTGTCGGTATTCGTCGGGCGTGATTCGCACGAAAGGCGTGCCCTGCCGTTTGAGTTCCCGCACCATTTTTCGAGCGATCGGAGACGTCAGCAGTTTTTCGCTATAGATGATCGTTTCGACGGGAAAATTATGATCAACTGCTTCGACGAAGTTTCTGATACCTTCGGCGAAAAAAAGTTTCGTTTTGTCGCGGTAATGCCGGTCGGAAAGAAGTCTTTTTACTCGATCGAAGACGGGCGCTGATTGTAACTGCCTGAAATCGGCGCTTTTTTCATTGCCCATCCTCCTTATGCCAGATCGGTAGATCCTTGAAATTTGATTTAAAGTTCATCTTTTATGAAGGCTTTTGAAAGCCTAAGTAAATGTTTAATAGATCGAATTTCGATTCTACCTTATTTATTTCATTTGAAACAAGATTTTTATTATCTATCGAATCAAAAAGATGTTCCTAACTTTGTACTATTTTTCAAACCCATAAGTTGCAGGCATGTGAATCGTTTCTCCTCCCTTTCCAATTTTTCATCATGTTTGGTAGTCGATTTTTATTAATCTCAGCTACCTTAATTTTTTCTCTTATATTCTTTTGCCCACTTTACTCGTCTTGCGACCAGCTTTATAATATCAATAATTTAAACTATTTAATTGATTTATACGATTAAAATAGTATAAATAGTTTATAGACTTCAAAGGGTTTGATTAATTCATATGATTATTTGCGTGGGTGGTCAAAAGGGCGGAACGGGAAAATCAACGACTGCTGTCTGTCTTGCCGCCTGGCTGGCGGGCCAGGGAAGAGATGTATTGCTCGTCGATGCGAACGTGGCGCAGGGAACCGCGTCGAATTGGGCGGAGCGGCGTTCGGCGAACGAAAAGCTCCCGCGCCTGACCTGCATCGAAAAAAGCGGTAATATTTACGATACGGTCCGGGACTTGGCGAAAAAATATGACGAGGTGATTATCGACTCGGGCGGGCAGGATTCAAAGGAACTCAGAACGGCACTGCCGACCTCTCATTTGCTGCTGACTCCGACGAGACCCAGTCAAGCTGACATCGAAACCTTGGTCTACGTCGCAGACCTAGTCGATAAGGCGCGGGATTTTAATCCTAAGCTCGAAGCCCGCGTCATTATTACGAACGCCCCGCCGAACCCCGCCGTCAAACTCGTCGAGGAAGCAAAAGAGCTACTAGCCGAGCTTTCCGAAACCTTTTCGGTTTGTTCGACTGTAATCTACAACAGGAAAGCTTATATCGATGCTTTAACCGCCGGGATGGGCGTGAGCGAGATGAATAACACGAAAGCCGCTGCGGAAATCGAATCGCTGGGCAAGGAGATTATGGGATGGCAAAAGAAAAGCAAAAAATGACTTTAAACGTGAAGCGCCGATCCACTTCAATTGATCAAACCGAGCCGCCGCCGGCGATCGATTCGTCGCTCGTGGAAGCATTCGCATCCGGCGCCGAAAATGCCCCAAAGCCCCGGCTCGTTAAAACAGTTGAAGAAAGAGTCGTTCGAGATGCTTTTACGATGCCGGCAACGGATCACGAAAAATTTGCTTTGATCCAAAAGAAATGTCTTGAAATGGGGATCGTCGTTACGAAATCCGAGATCGTCAGGGCGGGGCTCAATTATTTTTCAGACTTGGGCAATCAGGAACTAAAAAAGATCATCGAGTCCGTGCCGAAATTGAAAACCGGCAGACCAACCACCAAAAAGATTAAATAATTTGTATTGTTTATATCGTTTATATCGTTTTAACTATTTAACTCGATTACTTTGTATTAGATATGCGCGGGTTGATTACTGAAAAAATCGGGGACAAATCCGTATACATATTCGAGAGCCATCAGGCCGCCTTGATTCCTTGGGCGGAGTTTAGAAGAAAAACAGGCAAAACTAATTTAATCACGTTAGATACCCATACGGACACCGTCCTGGCTTTCAGGAATTTCATTTGCAGCGAAATTAATGGACTGCCCGACGATCCGCATTCGCTGAGTGAAGCCTTATGCGGGAAAATCGATTTCCGATACTCAGGGACCGTCGAAGAAGCAGCGCGCAGGCTGGTCAATGACGAGCAGATCGACGCAGCGATCAAAGCCGACATATTGAATTGCGCGTTCGTTATCTCCTATCACGGAACCGACACGCCTTCTATCGAGGAAGAAAACTACCTGAGCCATTTCAATTGCGAAATCGTCGAAACCGGTGACGGAACCTCCGAAATGATTTTTACTCGTCCCGAACACGACTTCAATGTGCCGGACGAAGAGCAAAATTTCCGAATGCCGGTGGATAGAATCTTTATCGTTTCGCCGAATGCCGGGTTCAAATATAAACAAGTAGAAATTAGCGAAGAGGAAAAGCGGAAGCACGCAGACATCGCGATCGAAGCCCATTATTTGAAATCAAAACTAGCCGTCATCGAGCGTATGAATATGTCCCTTGAAGAGGGAAGCGTTTTCGATTCGGGGTATATTCTTGACATCGATCTCGATTATTTCAGGACTAAAAAGTCAATAAGTCCGGAAAAACCCGCTGAATTCTATAAACTAATCAGAAATGCCGAAATTATCACCGTCGCTTTGGAACCCGAATACGTTCAGTCCGAAAAACTCCAAGGCGAAGATATAACGAGCGAATTCTTGTTAGAAAAATTACTTAATCATATCAGCTCGGCACTGGTTTAGTTTGGTAATAATATACTTGGCGCACCTGATTCAAAAATGTAATATCTTTACACGAAAAGGAGTGTGCTATGAGTGCGTTTAATTTACAGACACACTTCGTTTCTATTTAGAGAACATCATTTTAATAAAAACGGATTAGTCCGGTTTATGGCGGTAGATAAACTTGAAGGATATGCCGACACGAGCGGTCATGAAGACACTGTTACCGAAAAGATTATTACGGTAAACGGATGTCTCAGTACGCCGACAAAATGGGCAGAGTTTGAAAACGAATGGCAGGACTATCTCAAAGGCAAAGGGTTCAAGCCAGATAAAACTACGGGCAAATATGTTTTTCATACAGCTCCTTTTTGGTCTCAAAAAGGCTATGAACTGATGCCGCAAAACTTAGATGAAGCAGGAAAACAGGAGATTTACAACCATTTAATTGGAATAATTTGCAAACATACCGTTTTTCGCTTTGGATATGGTGTCGTACTGGATGATTTTCGTCGAATCGAATCCGAGTTTCCGCATATTCGCGAAACCTGGCTAAAAAAACCGGGAACAAGAATGAGTTTTTTATGTTTTCGACTGAACAGCCTTTGGGCAGAAAGCAACAAATACAATCCTTCGATCAGTTATAGGTTTGACAGGGGCGATAGATTTTACGGTGAATTGTACAGCGAATGGAGAAGAACGACTAAAGACGTTAGCTTAGATGACCGCACAGCGGCCAATTTAAGCGATGGTAATAAGGCGCAGTATATTCCATAGGACTTACGCAGTTGGAAGAAGCGAATAACGCGGATTTGCTAGATATGCTCTGACGGCATCGCGAACAATACTGGTTTTTGCTTGGATCCAACTCATTTTTTCTCGATAACAATGACTTTCCAGACGTACAAATGCTCTAATGCACAGCCCGATGTGATTCAAAACGGGATGCAAGCGACGGCATTGCGCGCGTTCGATCAAACACTGCTGTTTAAGAGCGCGATGATACATCTCGATGCGCCACGCCGACTTGGCTTGGCTTTCTCGCTCTCGTTCGGTCAACTCTTTGAGGCTTGTCGCCCAGTATTCCGATGTGCCGTCCGTGGCGCGAACCCGAAATACCTTGATTTCTCCAAAGCCTTTGAGCCAACAAATCGTGCCGTCACCGCCCGCGAGTCCCGCTTCCGAGACGGCTTGCAACTTGCCTTGCCTGACTCTGATCTGCCGGTTCGCTTTCAAACGGGTCAAAAAATCCCAACCCAAAGAACGCACCAGTTTCAGATTATCGATCGACCCGTACCAACTGTCGAAACAAACCAGTTTTGGTTGAAAACCGCGTTTGTGCGCCTCGATCAGCATTTCCGCAAAATGATCGTTTTTGGTTTTGCCGTCGCGGTCTTTATCAAAGACACGGTAATCGACCGGCACACAGCGCACGCCGTCCGTCCAGAGCAAAGTGATCAGGTTGATGCCCTCAACGACTTCTTTCCGCTTGCCCGACCAATGGCGATAGACGAGCGCATTGAGCGGAGAATACGGTTTCTCAAGCGTCGAATCGTCGAGTACCAAAATCCCGCCCGTCAAATCGATCTGCGTGCGCGCTTCCTGCCAAAGCGTTTCCGGATCGGGTTCGAGACGCGTCAAAAGACGAGTAAAAGCGTCATGCGCCGGAGCGTTTGTGCTCTCGGGTTGGACGCGCTCGGCTTCCGTGGCAGTCACGTCGCGCGGTGTCGCGATGATAAAGTTAATGTAATCCTCGTCGGTTACTTTCGGTGGATTCATTCTTTATTTTTATCAAATTGCAGGTCAACTGCGTAAGTCCTATTCCAATTCAGGCTGCTGATGTTATTGCTTGGGAATGTAGACAGTATTTTTACGAACGACTAAATAATGGAGAGGTTGACCAAACCGGTTTTGAAATACTTCCGCGACCTGAATTAAGGCGAATGAATGTTTTTGGTAAAAGTAGTCTGAGACTTTATACGCAACAACATTTGAAAGAGGAACTTCTTGATGCTGTTAACGATGCTATTTCGGATGAAAGCAGGGAATGGCTTATTGGTGAAGGAAAACCGTTCCAAAGTATCGAAGATTATGCCCGTACAGTTTTTCAATTAGATAAAGACGAAACTAAAGCCAATCAAACGAAAGCGAGATTAAAAAGGGGCAGGAAAATATAAAAGCTCAGGTAAGTCAAGCATATTATTCCCTTTAATTTTTATTGAATAATTTAAACGATGTAAACGATATAAACAGTATATACTGTTTATATCGTTGCCTCCAAAATGAGAACGGCATATTTTTCAGTTTTTTTTAGATAATTGTTTTAAAACACATCGAAATCAGCACTAGAAACATTCTCCCAAAATTGACCAATATTTGATAAAATAGGTTAATATTGGAAAACAGAATGTCGGAATTTTTGGAGAAAGAAATAAACAACCATTTCAAAAACAGAAAGCCTTTCACAAGAAAGGAGCTTTATGATTTTTACCTTGAATATAAACCGGATATTAACGAGAGGACTTTCGGCTGGCGAATTTATGAATTAAAAAAAAAGAACATCATAAGAAGCGTCGGAAAAGGAGTATATACTTTATCGGGAAAGCCGGAATACAAGCCTTCACCAAGCGATTCGTTGAAGAAAATAAACAAGTTAATGAAGAAGGTTTTCCTGGATATAAAATATTCAATTTGGGAAACCTCATGGTTCAATGAATTCTCGAACCATCAGATCACCGCCAATTTTATCGTGCTGGATATAGAAAAGGAGCTATTAAACTCAGTCTTTTACGCGTTGAGGGATAAAAACATCAATGACCTGTATTTACAGCCGACTGAAAAGGAAATTGAAATATATGTAATGGAAAAAGTAGATCCGGTCATCCTAAGACCTTTGATCACCCGTTCGCCAGTCCAGAAGATTTATATCGATTACATAAATCTCAGCATACCCACCTTAGAAAAAATGTTGACGGATCTTTTTTGCGACCGCCATATATTTTACTTCTACTCTGGGGCGGAGATGAAAAGAATTTTTGAGAACGCGCTCGACCGCTATACGATAGATTTTTCGCGGCTGTTCGCCTACGCCAATCGAAGGGGGAAGGAAGAGGAAATAAAAAACTTCATAGTAGAAAATTTCAATCCCTTATTGGAGGGTATTGCGAAATGATAAAACCCATTTGTTTTGAGAAGGGTTGGATAGACGGGTTCCGAAAGCAAAAAGATTTCAGCAAAATCAACAGTCCGCTCCTCGAAAAAATGATTCACGCGCTTTACCTCATACAGAATTTGAAAAAACAGGGACTGGATTTCGTCTTTAAGGGCGGCACGAGCTTGATTCTGCTGCTCGAAAACGCCAACCGTTTTTCGGTCGATATCGACATCGTGCTCAGTAAAAAATACGAGTCCGCATCGACCAAAGCGGAAGTCGCCGCCATTTTGGACGAAATCGTTAACAACTCCACATTCACGAGCTGGGCGCTGGACGAAAAAAGGAGTTATAAAAACGGCGTTCCGAAAGCGCATTACAAACTAAGCTACGATTCGGTGTATGACCCTTCCGGATACATTTTGCTGGACATCCTGTTCGAGAAGAATTATTACCCGATTGTCGTAGAGGTTCCCGTTCAGACGAGATGGATAGAGTCTGATGAGACGATAAACGTGCTCGTGCCGGACATCGATTCGATCGCTGGGGATAAGCTAACCGCCTTCGCGCCGAATACGATGGGCATCAGGTACGAAGATGAAAAGGAGCTAGAAATCATCAAGCAGTTGTATGATATCGGCAATCTGTTCGACGAAATAAATTCCGTTGAAACCGTCGCGCGAAGCTTCAGTGCTTTTGCGCAGGAAGAAATCCGTTACAGAGGAATGGATATCGGCAGTCTGAATGTGTTGGACGATATTATCGAAACCGCTAAAATCATCGCGCTTCGGGAGAAAAACACCGCGGAGCCGTTCAAATCGCATTTTGCCGAACTGCAGAGAGGCATCAGAAATTTCGCCCCGTTTTTAATTTCGGGATATTTCCATCTCGACGATGCGATCGCAGCTTCGGCAAAAGCCGCTTATCTTTCCGCAAAAATACTGGCTGAAAATTACGCCCCTTTGGAAAAATATGTTGGCGAAGATGTATCGGGAACGATGATTGAAAATCCGGATTGGAATTTTTTGAATAAATTAAGAAGACTGCCGGATAAATCGGCTTTTTATTACTGGTATAAAGCGGTTGAGTTACTGAGAAAATAAATATCTTGGCGCGGCGAAACTTTATAACCTTGTGTTATAAAAGTTAGCCAAAAAATAAAAAAATCTTGATCTCAAAGAGGTTTAGGTTTAATCTGGATGGTTAATATGACTGATTTACCTGAATTTAACAATTTTATTGCCGGCATCAAGCCCTTGATTAACAGCGCGGATCTGTTGGTGAAGTCGAGCGCCAATATGAATAAAAAGAATTGGGGCTGGGGCGATTTGTTCGTTTTCGGACTGACTTTTCTTAATTTCAGTTGCCGCGCCGTAAAAACCGCAGACGATTTCAACCATTTAATCGAAGCAGTTAAAAATCCGAAGCCGCTGCCCACACCGATTGATGCAAGATTTCTTCTCCAACTACAAAATCCGGCACTCGCGCTGCTTAACAACCAGCAACTCAATTTCAGCACGAGATGACGATCGGAGCTTCATGAAAGTTTGCGCGATAAAGTTGGTTTGCTACCAACTGAGCTCTTCAAATCTTTATTTCAAAGCGCATTTAATGTGATTCAGCAAACGCAGCAGCAGGAAATCGCTCGTAATGTCTTCTCCGGTTAAACGCTCCAGAGCAACGAATTTAGGCTCCAGAGCAATGGTAATCGCCTCGGCGTTGCGAATCAGCTCGTAAAAGGTGCGCGTGTCCGCCGGCTCGATAGCCTTCGCGGTTCTGAAATAGTCGAGGTCGATATCCAGAATGTATTTTTCCGTGCAGATGTTCGTTTGCCCGACAGAGCGGCACATCCGGTCGGCGACTTCTAGTTTAGCTTTTAGGTAGTCCGATTCGATCGCCAAATCAGAGTGCCGGCGTGTATCTTCCTCAGTGATTTCGACTTTCGGATATTTGAATCCCACTTCCCAGTCGATAATAAATATTTTATCCTCCGGAACATCGGACGCCGCATCGGCAACATGTTCTTCGATCGGTTCATCGACTTCCTTTAACCTGAGAGTGATCATGCCGTTCGGTTGCATTTCTCCGCGCTCGACCTCATACCTTTTGCGCGGCGCGCTTTCAATCAAATCCGATCTGTTTCGTCCATCGTAAGAAATGACAAAGGCGTAATCGATAATGCCCGCTTTAATAGCGGCGTCGATTTGCTCGTCGTTTCTGAGTTTTTCGACGGCGCGCTCGACGCTTACAGGATCGCGGTAATCTATTTCGGAACACAGGTATTCAGCCGTTTCGCCGCTAGGCTTGTTTGGGTTATCGAACTTCCATGAGCACTCATGAGCGTTAAAAGCAGTCATCACGTCGGTATGAAAATCGAGCGTGATCAGATTGGGCGCTCCTTCGAGTTTTCGGCGACATGCCGCCCAAGGAATCAATGCCGTTGCGTGGTCCTCAAAAATGTAAACGTTTTTGCCGCAAACAGATTGAATTTTGATGTCCTTCATAGTTTACCGGATATATTATAGACGACTTGCCGGCGGATAAATGGCACATTCCGCTCTGTATATCAGTAAAGTACTTAATTTTTCTTCAAACATTAATCTAAAAATTTTCTATTCAGAACTTTGTTTTGATTTCTCAGTTTTTTGCTTGATCAGAGAACCAATGCCGAAGCTTCCTAACAAAGCAATTACGCCGGAAATGATAGACGGAACAGGATTGGATTTTATGATCTCAACTATTATTTCCTGTTTACCTGATGTTATAAAGACGGTTTCTCGCCACCAGTGAACTATAATTATGGTTGACAAAAAATTTCGTTCTTTGACAGGAGAAACCGTTATGACATTATACATCGGAGTTGATTTTCATCCATATCAGCAAACGCTGGTTTGGTGTGATACGGAAACCGGGGAAACCGAAACGCATACTTTGAGTCACGAAGTGGAGCAAGTGCGAGCTTTTTATGAACAGCTCAAACCTGCCATTGTCGGGGTTGAGGCGAGCAGTAAAGCTCTGTGGTTTGAGCATCTGCTGGCGCAAACCAATCATCAGTTAGAGGTTGGGAATCCGCTTTTAATTCGACGGCGGGCAACTTCGCGACACAAATCTGACCGGCGCGATGCGGAATTGATTTTGGATTTGTTGATGAAAGGCGAATTTCCCTCAATTTGGCGGCGATCACCGGAAAATACTGAGGTGCTGGAGATTTTGAAACTGCGCGACAGTTTAGTCAGGCAGCAGACACAAACGCTGAATCGGTTGAAAGCGCTGGCAACCAATGTCGGTTTGTTAAAAGGACGGATGAAAGCCGACTATTTTCAAGCTCAATTCAAAGAGTTGGCAGTTGATGAAGTAACCGGGCTGCAACGCAGTCAATTGTTGAAAATGGTTGAGAGTTTCAATGAGCGGATCGGTCAATTGGAAAGTTGGTTACGCCAAAAAGCAGAAAATGATGAGCGGGTGCAGTTACTGCTGACGCAACCGGGCGTTGGCTATCTGACGGCATTAGCGGTCGTCAACAGTATCGGCGAGATGACCAGATTCACGCATCCGACCAAACAAGTTCCGGCATATTTGGGGTTAGAGCCGTTGGAGCGCGAAAGTGCGGGGAAAAGAAAATCTGCCTCAATTAGTCGGGCGGGAAATTCGATTACCAGATATTTGCTTGGACAAGCCGGACATTTAAGCGCCAGATCGGACGAGAAGTTGAAAGCCTTTTACAAGCGAATGGCGAAGAAAAAGGCGCGCGGAGTGGCGAAAATGGCGACCGCCAGAAAGTTGTTAGTCAAACTGGTCATCATGTGGCGCGATCAAATCAGCGCGGCAGAGTTTGACGAACGAGGAGGCACCGTCAATAATGCTCGGCGAACTCAGGGATTGAAAGATCCGCAACCTGATTGAGCTAATTGACCTGCTTCCGCTTTAGAAAAAAAGCGGAAGTTGTGCGAATTTGACATCAGAGGCAAGAAAACCTTGAGAAACGAGGTTTTGAAAATGCCTGAAGAGATGAGTTAAGTGATCCATCACTTGGTGGATTGACAGGAAAAAAGTCTGTGGTAGTCAAAAAAAACCAGACTAAACAAAAGTAAAATAAAACCAATGAACGAAATTAGATTGTCAAAAAACTCAATAAAAACAAAGTTGCTCAAAGGCGACAAGTAAAAGGTGTGCCTTGACAATGTAACCGTCTTTAGAGATGAGTAAATAAGAAGTAGGAATAATAAACAAAAAAGAACTAGCAACGATATTACTGAGACTGTAAAACAAACTGTGTAACTGCCTGTTTTACAAATACGGAGCCAATTGCTCCTCGAACTCGATGGCAAAACGGTTCATCGCCTGCCGCCAGTCTTTGATCGGCATCGTCCATTTTTGGGCGGCTGCCTGCGTCGCCAGAAAGACGACCTTTAAGGCTGAATCGTCCGTCGGAAAGACTTTTCGTTTGCGGGTCGCCTTGCGGATCACCGAATTTAACGATTCGATCGCGTTAGTCGTATAAATGACTTTACGGATTTCCTCGGAATAATCAAAGATCGAGCGCAGATTGAGCCAGTTGGATCGCCACGATTTGGTGATTTGCGGGTATTTTTCATCCCACTTTTGAGCGAACCGTTCCAACTCCAGGAGCGCTTCTTCTTCCGTCACCGAGCGATAAATCTGTTTCAGATCCGCGGCAACCTGTTTGTAATCCTTCCACGCCACATAACGCAAGCTATTTCTCACCTGGTGGATAATACAAAGCTGCACTTTCGCCTCCGGATATTCGGCTTCGACCGCTTCGGGAAAGCCTTTCAGTCCGTCCATACAGGCAATTAAGATTTGCTCCACACCGCGATTTCTCAGCTCCGTCAGAATCGAAAGCCAAAAGCGCGCGCCTTCAGTTTCCGAAATCCACATCCCGAGAAGTTCCTTCTGTCCGTCTAAACCGACGCCCAGCGCCAGATAGATCGCCTTTTTGATAACCCGTTTGTCCTGGCGGAGCTTGACCACCAGACAATCGAAATAAACGATCGGATAAACTTCATCCAGAGTGCGCAACTGCCATTCTCTGACCTGCTCAAGCACGGCATTTGTCACCTGTGAGATCAGTCCGGCTGAAACTTCCGCCCCATACATTTCCTGAAAAGCGGCGACGATCTCACGCGTCGAAAGCCCTTTGGCATACAGACACAGAATCTGCTCGTCCATGCCGGTCAGGCGGGTCTGCCCTTTACGAATAAGTTCCGGTTCAAACGTGCCGTTGCGGTCGCGCGGCGTGTTAATCCGCACCTCGCCGTGATCGCCTTTCAAAATTTTCCCGGTTGTCCCGTTGCGGCTGTTGCCCGAATGATGTCCTGCCGCAGAATGCTTCCGGTAGCCGAGATGCCGTTCCATCTCGGCTCCCAGAGCGGCTTCGACCGTCAGCTTGACCAATTGCGAAGACAAAGCCGATAAATCCTCGCCGGTTTTAATATCCTTCGCCAACTCGCTGGCTAAAGCTTTCAATTTCTCTTCTTGCGTAATGTCCATTTTTACCTCCTATTTTAGGTTAAGTTTTAATGAACAGTTACACAATCTATTTTACAGTCCCTTCGCAGAGGGAAATTACTCCTGCCGAAGTTTCCGAATTCGTGAACTGAAAATTCAGCTTTGCCGGACGGCTTTCCGGATTCGCTCGTTGGTTTCATCAAGACTGAAATATTCCGCGTCGAACGCGCCGCCCGCCCATTCCAAATATTCTTCGTGTGCGGGATGAGCGGGCTTTTTGATCGCTTCGAGAAAATATTTGTAGCCTGACGCGCCGCCGACATCTTCGGGAGGACGAGAGCGCGCTCCGTCAACGCATTTCGGATACCTGACGGTTCGCTCTGAGGACAGCATTCGCTCAAACAAAATCTCGTGCCGCCACGAGTCGCCGAAATCGTATTCGTAATAAAATTTATCACCCTTCCCGAAATCGAACCAGCCCAGCCGGAAGCGTTTTTCGTTTTTGATGTCTTCATCCCATTCTTCTGCTATTTCAAATTCGGGCTGGCTGTAGCGAACGCCTGCAATCTCGAACAAATGAAGATGATAATTCCACCAGTCAAAGGCGGCTTGGATGATGCGGTGCAGCCCTGAAAGAGTCGTCTGTTCGGAGACCAAAAGCCGCCGCCAGATGACGGGTTTGATTTCAAGAAGCGTAATTTTTAATTGATAAATCTCCGGCGCAGATTCGACTTTGACAGACTTCATCCGAGCAGTGTAATCATTTTTGTCAAATTTCTGCAAATGCGATTACTGGCACAATTTTAATTACCAGTGTTCTTTGAAACGTCAACCGAGCCGTATCGATTGTGGTTCGCAGTATTCATACTGCAATTTTCACAAGCTACCGTCGCCGTCCGATGTTCTTAATGCCAGTTCCGTAACTTGCAGACAGTCGGTGAACTTTGTCGATTCCCTGCAACCTAATATGTTTTTGATTCAAGTCTTTTATCATAAGGATAATCTATTAAAACCATTTTTTTCTCTAACTTTTCTCCTTCTGAATAATGTAAAATGTTTGAACGGGCTCCAGTCGCCGGAAACACACTAGCTCTTGGTCCTCGTAATGAGCCGTGAGGCATTGTAAAAGACTCAAATTTACCTATTAGGTTAAATATGATTTTGATAAGCAATGGTTGCCGACTTTTTCTTTCCGGAAAAATAACAACTCCTTCATTATTTGTTATTAAGGTTTCTTGATTTAGCTCTTTTTCATGTGACCATGCTTGCCGTAGTGGGAGGTTGGGTACTGGATTATCATTTCTGTCAACAACCAACACTCTCCATTCAGGAATTGAAGTTTTCTCAAATGGAAAAATAATTACCAAAAAAAAGATGCAAGACACTGCTCCTAAAATAAATTTGTACTTCATATAATACCCAACTCATCTAACATTAATTAACAAATAGCTATTACTGGTGTGCTAGCTCATGCAATAAACGAAGTTCATCATCATTTCTAGGTAAATTTGCTCCAACCTTCCAACCTTGAGCGACTCTTCCATCATCTGGTATTAAAAGCCCCGATGTAGCCGCCAAAGTATAGATACGATCGCGAGTAGCCTGATCTATAACCGCTCGTTCAAAGGCATTTCGACCAAAAGATGTAAGGAAATTTACTTGGAGAAGAGTTATTGCTGCGGTCTTTTCTTCAAAGGTAGGATTACTTTCTCCAGATTTGTGAGCCCTTCCTTCTGTGATAAACGTCCACCAATCATACTTAGTCGTAAGCCCTGTTTCACCATCAAATACTTCATACGTTGGTATACCATAACTTTGAAAAAATCTATGCGTTGGGGAAATACTATCCATCATTGGATGTGCCGCCCGACCGAAATTTACTAAAGCCTCTAGAGATAAAATATTGCCGGTCGAATCAACTTTGTTTTGTAAATCAAGCGCAGAGTTAATATTCATTGTAATAAATTCCCAAGTTTTTGCTTGAGCTTCTTCTGTCGTCATTCCCATTGGCACCATGGCATGCATGTAGGCTTCAGATGGAAGTAGCGTTCGAGGAAAGTCAAATATAATTCCGGCTGAAATCGGATTGTCCAGAAAAGGATTGCTTCCATTACCACCCAATTGTACCCAACTGCCCGTACCAAAAGTAGTGTCAACTAATGCGCTCCCGTATATAATCATACTTTGCTCTGCTTTGCTTAACCCTGGGAGTGCGGCTATGATTATATCATTATGAACCTCAGTCGGAAATAAACCATCTTTATCTACATAACTCAAAGGATTGTTTCTACAATAAACATATCTATTAAAACTTTGTGGATTGGTTGACTTGCCTGAAGCTAAAAGTGGGTCAACTGCCGTAAATCTGCCGTGTCGATTCTCATACATTCGCGCTTCGGCAAAGTCCAGTCCGGTTTCATCATCCTTCTGATAACCCGTAAACTTCTGACGGATGCCGTCACTTGCCCCGTATTTCAAATCTGTTACGGGGGATTGTATAACGCTTGTGTTTGCGGACTGCCTCTCACCCGTATTATTGATTATTTCTTCACCAAACGGCAGAAAATCACGTCGGGAAACAACATTGCCTAAACTGTCAGTGATAACGCGCGGAGAACCTAATTGATCGGTCACCGTCCATTTCGTCGTCGGATTCTCCGGTGCCGGCTCGGTCGTACTCGAATATTCCTCGACCAGCTTTCCGGCTGAATAAACAAAGACGGTTTCTTCTTTGAAAATGCCGTTCGGATCGTAAACCTTTTTCCTGACGCGTTTGCCTTCACCGGCGTAAAAATACTCGCCGACATTCTGGTTATTCTCGACGACGTATTTCTGTTTGTTATTCCCGTCAAAGACGAAAGTTCGTCCTTCGGCATCGTCCGTCAGATTGCCGTTCTGGTCGTATTGGTAACCCTGATTCGAGTTGAATCTGTTGGTGTCGGCATCGATCGAGGGGTGAGTTTTGTTATCGAGTGTTAATTGAGTCGTGCCGGTGAATTTCTCTTTGCAAACTTAATACTCTACAATTTCTTCTACTACACCTTCCCCAATTGGCACAATACCTTCATCAAAGGTGAAGTGGATACCAGATGCAAAGTTTGCAACAAGAAAATTTTCATTAGAGAATTTAATCAAAACTCCTCCTTCTTCCCCAGGGAAAACATCTCTCTATCAATTAAGGTAATTTGACCTGATACTTTTGTTTCAGAAATAAAATTGAACAGTGGTCTATAACCGCTTCTGAAGGGAGTTTTTCGAACGTGATATAATTTTATTCTTGCTTTAACTTCAATCATAGGTCACTTAAAAATTGGGCTAAAAGTAAATTGTCGAATATCCTGAATAAGATTCAGCCAATTAGCAGGAGCAGCTTAACTATCACATATGAAATTCTTTAACTACTGATTTCAGTTGGAATCAATCTCAAGTTTCAAAAATAAACTTTCTAAAAGTGACCAAACTTCAGATGAATGGCAAACATACTTGGTTATATTATGAGTTTGCATTGAATTAGGCAGATAGCTTATATCAAACTTATTATTCTTCATATACCTTATTGAAATTGAGGGCTTCTTTAAACTTTCCTGATAATCTGCCGTTTTAGAAAGGTTTAAGGCATGAGCATATGAAATTGGATAGATTGTTTCCACATACTTTGATGAAGCTATCCGTTTAGTTAATTCTAATAGTGGTAGAATATCGCTACCTTCTTGAAATAATTCTTCATAATATGAAACTATGTGTTTCCATATACTATTCAATTTCATATGCTTTATTTATTTACTAAAATATCCGCGCCATAATTTTATATCATCATTGCCCAAATCTAAAAGGATTAACTGGTGACTGAACTGGTCTGTTATTCAAATAGAATTGGGTTTTATTAAACAAATTTTGGTTGCTGAAAATTGTATATAATTCAGCATTTGTAACATTCCTCCTTTCTACAGAAAAGCCAAATCTTCGCCCCTTATCTAAGGCTCCTGGAATATCATCAATTAAGCCATCCAAAGCAAAGAAAATTGTATCTGCTCTTTCAACAGCTTGATTAAATGCACGCCCAAAATTATTTGTAACTGTTCTGCGCGTAATTCCATCAATCGCCCAATTTTTTGCCATACTACCGCCTGTTTCTTCGGCAAGTTCTCGTAAAACGAACCTTGTTTCACTGTTTTTAACCAAAGTTTCCAGTCCAAGAACAACTGCTTTTCCTCCTTGTTTACCACCTTGACCGCCAGGAATTAAATTCGCTCCAAATCCTAAATAGGCGCCTGCAAGCTCACCGTTGCTGGCTTGCCCTATACTATTCTTGTAGCTTGTGTTGAGGAGATTAAAAGTTCCGGTTGGCTCATAACTTAATACTTCCTCGATTCTTTTAGCTTGTTCTGGAGTTCCGTACGGCGCCCAACTACTTGCGGAAGTACCGGGCGTTACTGTCCCCAGTATTGTATTGCCGCGTTTCCTTGATTGAAAATTTTCAACCTCTGTGTTTCTGTAATTGTCTAAAAAGTCCTTCCCTTGCTGAGTATATAGTTCAGATGGAGCAGACTGTTCGCGAACCGTTACGCTTTCGTTTCCCCAACCAATAGTTCTCTTAAAATATTCATAAGCTCTCGCCCATCCACCAAATATAGTTCCCGGCTCATCTACAGGATTATCACAATCCGGGCATAAGCCACTCGGATCGGTCAATAAAACAGGGTTATTTCTGACATAAACATACCGATTAAAAGTCTGCGGATTGGCTGACTTTCCAGAAGCGAGAAGCGGATCAACCGCCGTGAATCTGCCGTGTCGATTCTCATACATTCGTGCTTCGGCAAAGTCTAATCCCGTTTCGTCATCCTTCTGATAACCCGTAAACTTCTGCCTGACGCCGTCCGCCACGTTGTATTTCAAACTCAGGGATTGACGCTCGCCGATGTTGTTGGTAATCTCCTCGCCGAACGGCAGAAAATCACGCCTCGATATGACATTGCCTAAACTATCGGTGATAACTCGCGGACTGCCCAATTGATCGGTCGCCGTCCATTTCGTCGTCGGATTCGTCGGCGCGGGTTCGGTCGTACTCGAATATTCTTCGACCAGCTTGCCGCCTGAATAAACGAAAATCGTTTCTTCCCTAATCGTGATGCCGTCAGATTCGTAAACCTTTTTCTTAACGCGTTTACCTTCGCCGTCATAAAAATATTCGCCGACGCCCTGATTGTTTTCGACCACATATTTCTGCTTATTATTGCCGTCGAACGTAACAGTTCTGACGATATTCTGACCTGCCTGATACTGGGTCAGATTGCCGTTTTTATCGTAGTCGTAAACTTGAGTATCGGCGAAGCGGTTCGTGTTCGGATCGATCGTCGGATTGTTGATCTGCGTTAAGGCGAGCGACGTTGTTTCACCGGTGATCTTTGCACGTCCCGTCCGGTTGCCGAAACGGTCGTAATCGAAGGTTTCCTTCCACACCTGCGGCGCGCTCGTGCCCGTCCCTTCGGTTTCTCGGGCTTCCTTTAATCGATAAAGCGAATCGTATTTGAAGGTTTGGACGAGCGGGTTTGGCAGACCGTTGAAACTGATCGTTTGTCTGGCAATATTGCCCGTATTCTTCGCCGTATTGACATCGCCATTTTCAAATTCGCCGTATTCATACTTTAACTTCCAAAGGCTGCCGTCGCCGTCCGACGCGCCGAGCGCCATTTCCGTAACCTGCAAACGCTCATTGAACTTCGCCGATTCCCAGCGCCCGTTGCCTAATCTCAATCGTTGAATCTTTCCGTCCGGCGTGTAGCTGAAACCGTTGGCGTAGGTTCGCTCGATCGCGTTCGGATTCGCTTTGCCGTAAATCCGCGAAAGGTCGCCGTCCGCCTCGAACTCGTTTCTCACCACTCTGCCCGACGGGTAAGTCTCTTTAATCAACGCTCCGGCGAAATCGTATTCGTATTCCGACACGCGCGGCGCGGCGGTCGAAATCGTTTCGCCCGTAAACGGCGTGCGCTGTTCCATCCGCGTCAATCTGCCCAGATAATCGAAGTTCGTGTAGCGCGTTTCCGAAACTGACGACGTGACTTTCGTCAGCTTGCCTTTCGCGTAATTCGGCGTTTGCTGTTGATCCAAGCCTTTCCCGTCGTAGAAATATTCGACTGTCGGCGTGTTCGCGTCCAAATCATTGCTTGAAATCTGCGAGCATTCGGTGGCGGTCGTCGTGATGTTCTGCTTCGTATAGCATTTCTTCGTGATGCGGTTCGCCTTATCGTATTCGTTGACGATGTTCGTCCCGTTAGCATCGGTCGCCCGCTTGACGTTGCCCATCAGATCGTAAACGAAAGCGGCTGTCCATTTCCCCGACGTGTTGTAGGCGTCCGCTAAATCCAGACTGTCGTTCGGAATCTGTTCCGGCTGGCGGACGCGAATCAATCTGCCAAGCGAATCATATTTGAAATAACGATGCTGGTCGCCCTGAATGACTTCGACCATCTTGCCCTGCTCGTTATAGCGGTAAACGGTCGCGTAAGACGGGTATTCCGTGTTGGTCAGGCATTGATCCAAACAGGTCGGCGGCGGAATATCGGGCGGCTCATTCGGCGTCGGAAAGAAACTTAACTATAATTAAGTCATAACAATCGGGTTCTTTTGAATCCTTGCTTCCGCTATCAATTTTGTCATTTTTGCAATAAGCTGCCTCATCTCTTGTGAAAGACTATAGGACTTTAGCTTTAATAACTCCGGCTCAATTAATCCCAAATCAGACTCTTTTATGACTACACCGCTGGCAGTCCCTTCAAATAGGACGTATTTCAAAAGATAGGACTCAGTGCCCAATAAATTTATAACTTCTTCCCTCAGAAAACTAACCTCTGAAATATTTCCTATACGTTCCGAGATTGCTTCAAAATCTCCTTTTTTATAGAACTTGTAAAATGTCGGATCATCGAAATAAATTTCACCTGTTTCAGAATCAATTTTTATTTGTGTCTTTCCAGTATGAATCTCAACATTTTTGATGTTTTTATACACAGTTAAATCTAGTCCCATATTTAATAATTAATAAGTAACTGTCCCTCCATTTGTAAAGATAGTTACTCTCCCTTTTACCACATAACCATTTCCTTCAACTCTTAAAATTTGTTTCATGGCATCTTCTGGCGAAATATTAACATTTCTCGCATCAACAAGAATTTGTTGCCCCTGTTTTGTTGCTTTTTGAATTGCATTTTTAAGAGTATTAGTTCCCGCACTCGTCAAGGTTTTTAATTCAGTTGAAACACCATTTACTAAAAAGTCAGGAGTTTTAATGGCTGATCTTGGAACAATACTTACATTTTTCCCTTGGGCAAGCAACTCTGAAACCATGCTTCGTTCAGCCTGTGTTAAACCATTTAAACTTCCTGAAAGAATACCTGATTTTGTTACAGTTGATGCTCCTGTTTGTTCTAACGCTAGTGCTCCTGTACTAACCGTTCCTTTACTAAGGAGTCCTACCCTAAATGGTGTGACAAGTAATGTTATATCCAAAGGAGAGATTGCAGTCTGAACACCTAAGCCAGCATTAACATCCCCGTTCATTGACTCGTATAATTCATCATACAGTTCATCGGACATAACTTCATCCCAACCACTTCTCACGTATTTGTCACCTAAAATTAAATCATCTAGATCTAACGGGTTGTTTACTGATGCGGGACCAAAGGGATTGAAGCGAACTACATATCCTTCTCTTACGGAAGTTGACGCACCAATCAATTCTCCCTTCCTATTTCTTTGCGTTACCTCTCTATAGCCTTCAGTTGATTGACCATTTCTTATGTACTTATATTTACCGTTAGTTGGGTTTCCTTCTGCATCAACAGGGTAAAACCACTTTCCAACCTGTAAGCCATCCGGGTCAGTAAAAATCAAAGGATTATTCAAACAGTAAACATATCTATTAAAAGTCTGCGGATTGGCTGATTTTCCACTTGCCAGCAGCGGATCAACCGCTGTAAACCGCCCGTGCCGATTCTCATACATCCGCGCTTCGGCAAAATCCAATCCGGTTTCATCATCCTTCTGATAACCCGTGAATTTCTGACGAACGCCGTCCGCGACGTTGTATTTCAAGCTCGCGGCTTGACGCTCGCCGATATTGTTAGTGATCTCCTCGCCGAACGGCAGGAAATCACGACGGGATACAACATTGCCCAGAGAATCCGTGATTACACGCGGACTTCCTAATTGGTCGGTCGCCGTCCATTTCGTCGTCGGATTCGTCGGCGCGGGTTCGGTCGTGCTCGAATATTCCTCGACCAGTTTTCCGGCTGAATACACGAAGACGGTTTCTTCTCTGACGCTGCCGTTCGGATTGTAAACCTTCTTCTTGACCCGCTTGCCTTCGCCGTCATAGAAATATTCGCCGACGCCCTGATTGTTTTCGACCACATATTTCTGCTTGTTGTTGCCGTCGAACGTAACAGTTCTGACGATATTCTGACCTGCCTGATACTGGGTCAG
>NZ_JACJUP010000080.1:0-11283 GCF_014748295.1 Planktothrix sp. FACHB-1355
GCTGGGCTGTATCTATTTTTCTGACCGGTCATGACCCAGACTTCCATGCTTATGTGGGTGGAAACATCCCAGGTGCGCGGAAAATCAATAATGTGGCGATCGACTATGTAATGGACCCAGCCTTCAACACATTTGTCGCCGGCGGAATTAACAAATTCCTGTTTGTGCAGTCTCAGATTACTCCCCCAGGAGGTCACGTCAACGGCGTCAATGGTATTATTGCCAGCGGTTACACCCTTGGTACTGACTTCGATCTCATTGATGCTAGTGGATTGAATGCAGCTTTAGACCAGCTGGGCACTACCTACAGCGCGATCGTCGTAGCTTCGGACTTCGGCGGTATCCTAACACAGGCAGAACTGGACATTTTGAATGCCCGGTCTGGTGACATCATAGACTTCCTTAACGATGGAGGAGGTTTGTATGCTATGGCAGAAGGCAACAACGGTGCTCATCTTACCCCAAATGGCGGCTGGTTTGGCTACCTACCTTTTATCACGACAAGTACCGCTTTGAATCAGTCAGAACAAGGTTTTACAGTTACACCTTTTGGAGCGAGTTTAGGTCTGACAAACAACGATATCAACGGAAACGCTTCTCACAACATCTTTAATGGAACTTTTGGGCTCAATATTGTGGATGTTGATGCCAACGGGAATATTATGTCCCTGGCAGGCAGAAATCTTCCCACACCCAACTCCGTTCCCGAACCTACTTCTGCCTTGGCTTTATTGGCGTTTGGCGCTACAGGCGGAGTACTGCTAAAGCGCAAACAGCAGCATAAAGCCTAAATTAACTGTAGAGAAGCGATCGCAAAGTAGACTGACAAACTGCTGCATCTTTTATCCAAAGAAATGGCTGTTTTTTTGTGCAATTAGTTCGGGTATTCTACAAGTTATTAAATTTTATGTCAATTTGGGTGTAAACCCGGATAAGTTGCCCAAGCTAGGTTAGCGGCTTACCGGATATCCGCGATGACGATCGCAACCTTAAATCCCGCGTTAGCCTTTCTGCAACAAATTCAACAACGTCAATCGCTTCTTTGAGGAATTCCGCAAATTTGTTGGATGGTAATCGTTAATTGTTCATTGCTATTAACCGCAAACCACGAACAATTAACCATTATCCATTAGCCAAACATATAATGCTTTCTGACATCTTTCTTGATGTTCCAAGTGCAAGACATTCCCGCTGGAAACGTCACCAAGTCGCCTTTTCCAACTTGCACCGACTGTCCGCCAAGGGGGGTTACAACCACATCGCCTTCCAGAAAATAACAAGTTTCCGCCTCGTCGTAAGTCCAGGGAAATTCCGATACTTCTTTAGTCCAAATCGGCCATTTCGATACTCCCAATCGGTTGAGATATTCTTGACTGGGTTGACGTTCAATTTTGATGTCCATTCTACTTCGCTCAGGAGTAAGACATTATATCAATACCACATCGATCGACTAAATAACAAAGGGCGCGAAAACGCAAACCTACTAATTGATCGTAAAGCGGATTGAGCTTGCACAAGGGTGGAATATGGGCGACCTTGCGACCGAAGAGTATGATATCGCGTTCAAACGGACACTGAGCGGGAATAACTTTGTAGAGCAGTTTAGCAAATTTGGCGTCCCGAACCTCGATTTGGTCAAGCCACTGACGCACAGGTTGCAGCAAATCGAATTGGGGTTCGATCAGTTTGGCAGCTTGCAGACTTTGTTGAGAACTGGTGCTTGCAGCAGGTAGAGTAACATCCCGATTGTCAGTCAGCATCATATTCATAATTTAAACTTGTTGTTTTACTTTTGGGTTAACAGTTTTGCTTATCGCTATTTCCACTATACAAAGGTAAAGCACTTATTAGGTAAAGGAATAAATAAAAAGTTTTAATGTTTTGGTGAAGTTGTGCTTAACAGTGATAAAGAGTTGAGTAGCGATCGCGCCTCAACCCCTTGATATAAAGAATGATTATCTGAAAATTAAGCGGTTTGCATATTAAACGACTTATGGCCAAATTAGTTCCCACTTATAAGGTATGGGATGGGAAAATTCTCTCCACAGACGATCGATCTAATCCTGCTGACAGCGTTCTAAATAGATTTTCGCCACGCGATCTCCTCTACTCTGGCCCAAACACGCTGCAAACAGTCGCGCTGCATCAGAAAACTTTCCTTCATCGTAAAGTGACAAAGCTTCCTTAAATATTTGCAGCCTAGCTAAATTACCCTCTTTGATTTCTGGCGGGTCAGCATCGAAAACTTCATGAACCGTGACCAATTGCGATTTACCCTTGACTTTTACAGTGTCGATCGTGCGGATTGCATAATCAGCCGGATTTATCAATCGCCAATAATACACAACTTTCGTATACAATCTGCGATTCTTTAGTGCGAGATTAGTTTATTTAGCAAAAATCGTCAACAGAACTGGCCCTAACAAATAGTAGTGACCCAAACAATTTAATCCTGCTTCTCTCCCTAACTCTTCCCGTGCCTTTGGACTATAAAATCGGATATTATTAGGCAAAAAAGCTCTATGCTCATATTCCGAATCGAGTTTTCTCCAAGTTGTTATATCTACTAGATAAAAGCGTCCTTGGGTATTTAATACCCGACTTACTTCTTGAAAAACTTGCTCGGGTACGGGGTAGTGGAGAAAACTCAGAGTATTAAAAACCGCATCAAATTCATTATCTGCAAAAGTAAGAGCAACGGCATTTCCTTTTATATAAATCAAACGAGGGCGATGACAATTTTTCATACGAGCAATATGTATCATTTGGGTGGATAAATCCAGCCCAATACCGCGTAAATCGGAAAAGTTAGCAGCTAAACGATTGAGTAGCTTTCCCGTACCGCAGCCAAGATCTAGAATGTGAGATTGTGGCGGTAAATTGATATATTCTAGTAGCCTAACGTGGATAGCTTGGTAAAAAACTGATGTAAAAAGCCAATCGTAGTTAGGTGCCCACAAATCAAAAAGTTGCTCTTTTTTATTCGGTATATTCTCGGTCATTTTGGGCTCTTTCATATTTATGGAGAAAGTGTTCGTTTATGTTACAGTGCGATGGTGGGTGACGGCACGGGAACTAAATTATTCGTTGAAAACGCTGAAATTATCGCCCGTGTCTAACCCACCCTACGATTAGATAAGTCTCTAGTATCACAACAAAAACAGGAGAGCCAGTTTTTTGTTTAAAGTATAGGTAAGAGCGACTTATACCCAGTCGCCTGTACTCTACCATAATACAAGCATTCATCACTATCTTAAAAGATAGCGAAAGCAATTATCCGAATATAGATGAGATAGCACAACCTATAGACGGCATATGAAAAACATGATTCGTCGTAAAAAAGCCAATGCTGCAAGACTAATTTGGCAACGCCTACGCCAATACCTGGGGCTATTCCAGTACAACGCTCGCGCTATAATCTTAGTCTGGAGTACAAACCGCATCCTCACAATCGTTCTTGCCATCCTCACCCTAATTGCTGGTTTGCTACCAGGGGCAGTAGCTTACATCGGCAAGTTAATTGTAGATGCAGTAGTCCATGCTTCTGGCGAAGCACAAACAAATTATCGCACCAATGCTTTAAGTTATGTTGGATTGGAGGCTCTCTTAGTTATCTTATTAACAGGCACGCAAAGAAGTCTCTCCCTCTGCCAATCTTTACTGCGAGTTCAATTAGGGCAAAAAGTTAACGTTCTCATCTTAGAAAAAGCGCTCACCCTCGACCTTCCCTACTTCGAGGATTCCGAATTTTATGACAAAATGAATACGGCGCGGCGCGAAGCATCAAGTCGTCCTTTGAGTTTAGTAAACCGAACTTTCAAGTTAGTTCAAGATGCTCTTTCCCTTGTCGCTTACGGCGGTTTGTTGCTGCAATTTTCAGTATGGGCAGTACCGGTACTCGCTTTTTCTGCCGTACCTGCCTTCGTTGCCGAAACTCGCTTTGCTTTGGAAGCATTTCGCCTGTTTCGGTGGCGTTCTCCGGAAAACAGACAGCAAAGTTATTTGGAAACTTTAATCGCTAGAGAAGACTACGCCAAAGAAGTTAAACTGTACCAGTTGGGACCAATGTTGCTACAACGCTATCGGGATATTTTTCAACGACTCTACGGCGAAGACCGGGATTTGACTGTACGCCGGGGATTTTGGGGTTTCTTGTTGGGATTGCTGAGTATAGCTGCTTTTTATCTTGCTTATGCTTGGATTGTACTAGAAGCGATCGCACATCGCATCACCCTTGGAGATATGACCATGTACTTGATGGTATTCCGTCAAGGACAGTCTACTTTTTCCTCCATTCTTACCTCCATCGGTGGGATGTACGAAGATAACTTGTATCTATCCAACTTATATGAATTTCTAGAACAAGAAATCCCCAAATCTAATGGTCAAGCTACCTTTGGTTTAATTCCCCACGATGGGGTTCGTTTCGAGGATGTATACTTCACTTATCCGGGAAAATCCCAACCAGCTTTAAAGGGTATTTCACTACACCTGAAACCAGGAGAAAAATTGGCCATAGTCGGTGAAAATGGCTCTGGAAAAACTACTTTAATTAAGCTTTTAACGAGATTGTACGTACCTTCTAGAGGACGCATTCTGCTGGATGGATTGGATTTGCAGTCATGGGACATATCGGTACTGCACCGACGCATGAGCGTCATTTTTCAGGATTTTGTTCGTTACCAATTTACAGTAGGAGAAAATGTCGGTGTTGGCGATGTGAAAAACTTAGAAGATTTAGAACGTTGGCAAATTGCTTCCGAAAAGAGTCAAGCTAAACCTTTTATCGAATCTATGCCTAATGGGTTTTTTACTCAGTTGGGGCGATGGTTTAAAGGAGGAACGGAACTTTCTGGCGGACAGTGGCAAAAAATAGCTCTCGCACGCGCATTTATGCGAACTGAAGCAGATATTTTGGTGTTGGACGAACCGACGGCAGCAATGGATGCGATGGCAGAAGCAGAGATTTTTGAACGCTTATCCCAACTTACTAAAAATCAAATGCTTGTGCTGATTTCCCACCGCTTTTCTACTGTGCGTATAGCCGATAAAATTGTGGTGCTGTCGGAAGGAACTATTCTAGAACAAGGGACTCACGCCGAATTGTTGAAGGCACAGGGACTTTACCAAAAGCTTTTTTCAATTCAGGCAGCGGGATATCAGTAGAATATCTGCTGATGACTCAAAAAAAGCGTATTCAAGCCTTACATTTCGAGGAGAATCATCAAAAAAGTTTTCCGAATTTAAAATCCCTTCCTTTTAAGGAAAAATCAATCCCAAATCCCAAATCGCTTAACACATATCATATCCGATAGCATCGGCTGCATAAAAAAATGTATTATTATCTGATTTCTTATCTGCGTTCATCTGCGTTCATCTGCCTACATCTGCGGTAAAAATTTAACCCCTAATTCCTACAGACAGATAATATGAGAGCATCAGCCTTAGACTACCGATGCCACCTGACACGATATCACTGATTTGTCAAACAATACTTATTGGGAGAAGAAGCCAGCCAATAGAAGGGGCAAAAGTATAAGGGCAGATATAATTAAAACAAGAGTTCCTGCATCTATCTTGAGGATATTATTTTTGGAATCGGGCATTTGCGCTTCTCTTGGAAAATAGGGATATCAAATCAGCCTAAATGATATTGGCTCGTTTTTGCAAGTCCGATCTGGGTTTTATTTCAATTCCTCGTTTTTTCCCTCTGCCCGCCTGCCCCTCTACAGTTTTAATGGTTCAGATTCCTAGAGGAATTGCCCGACAACTGAAAAGCCCTTGGGCGTCTGTCCGTGTTTCGACTCCAAGGGCTTTTCGTTTCAGTTCACTTTTCACTCCTCACAGCTATAATCATCCAGCCGATCGCAGAATTTGGCGATTCACCTTAAGACAGATTTTCAACTGTCCCAATACCAGATGCCACTTTCAATTTAGGGGTAAATGCAGTTGCTAAAAATCTAGCTAATCCTGCTCAATCTTCTTTATTATTATAGCTAGATACCAATAGTGAGAAAGTTTTGGCGAGAGTTGTTTTCACAAAGCCCTTCTTTTCGTATAATCAAAACATGAAGCTAGTTGAACGTCATATCATCACAAAAAAGCTTTTCACACTATAATCACAATATGAAGCTGGTTGAACGTCATATCATCACAAAAAACCATCCCCTCTGGTCAGAAATTGACCAAAAGGCTTTTTTGTCCAAAAATTTTTTGAGTAAGTTTCGTTGAGCGGTTCCTGTTTTGCAGCAAAACTCCGATTATCTCATTTGGGCTGAGGTGATGACAAAAGAATATCAGCGCCTTTGTAATGATGTTCAACTAGATAGAAAGACAGTAATCGATAGCTATGGCGCAACAAACCCCGCAGAATTTTTTGCCGTAGCGACAGAAACTTTCTTTGAAAAACCGCACCAATTGCAAAATCAGCATCCGGCACTTTATCAGCTACTGCAACGCTATTATCAACTCGCTCCTGTGCAATGGGACTAGGGCGTCGGGGTTAGGGAAGAGGGAAGAGGGAGAGGGAAGAGGGAGAGGGAAGAAGAGGAATTTTTGAATAATTGACTTTCCCTAACCCCTAACCCCTAATCCCTAACCCCTTTTTGACTTTTGACTTTTTGCTCCCCCACTCTCCCACTCCCCTTACAGTCTGTCAATTACCTTTTTTGGGCACAACCTTCCATCACTTGATTTCCTAAGATAAGAGTTGCATCGTAGGGGTAAACATTATCTGACATCCCATCACTACAAGCATTGACTTTCTTAATCACCAGTACGCCGCTAGGTTGACCGTTGAGTCGATAAACTCGTACTAAATCCGCAGGACGACCCATTGCTGCCAAAGGTGCGGTGTATGGGTATCGTCGATTTCTGACCTCTGGTGTTGAATAGACAATGCCACGACGATTAACGGTAACATTCCAAAATGGTTCAGTACCTCTGGCGATGAATTCTTGACTATTGGCAGTATTTTGAGCAATAAGGTTAGCGTCAGTGCTTGGTGAACTAGAGTTTTCCATCTTGCTAGCAAGCGATGCACTCATTCCCAAACCAACAGATACAAAACCAAGCACAATGGCCAATAAAGGGAAAGACTTCATATAAACTAATCTCCTGCTAGATTGTCGCTCTAATTTTTGCGGTACAAATAGGATCTACAACAGACGATCGACTATTTCTGCAAACCATGAAATGATGAGCGATTTAGCGATCGCTCAAGACCGCAGTTAGCAAGTTGTCCTCCCTACGATTGCGATCTCATAAATTCTGGGAAGTCTGTTGCTGCTAATTTGGCTGATGTTCCTTCCTTGCCGATTGTTCCCCGATAGACTATTCAGATCGTCTCCGACGGCATCCGTTACATAAAAACATCGCTTTCTTATCTGCGTTGCTTTCTTATCTGCGTTTATCTGCGTTTATCTGTCTTCATCTGCGGTAAAAATTTAACCCTTGATTCCCACAGGCAATTGTTCGTATCGCTAATGTACTACCGATGCAGCCAGACACGATATCAGTGCAAAAAAACCGGGAAAACCCCGGTTTCGATCGCATCGCCGCAATTACGGTTGAATTCGTAATGTCACAACAACGGTACTCGTAATACTTGGCATTGGTCGCCAAATCAGCAGCGCTCGACGAATTGCCTCAATTACGGTTTGTTCTTTCACAGAAGATGCTTGCTCATCCAAAACAACCTGTCTCACCCGTCCCTTACTCACCTGTAACTCAAAGACTAAATCGCCACTGACACCTGCCGCTAATTGAATCGATTCTAGATGTTGGGTGAGAAGTGCGATCGCACTGTTATCCAGTCCGGTGGCGCTGATAACCTGTAGGCGAGGGACAGAAGACATTCCAGGGGAACGACGCGCAGGAGGTATTCCAGGGCGTTGGGGATTAGGTGCTTGCAACTGTTCATCGTCTTCAAACATCAAGCCTGGATTTATCAGCGTGATATCGAACTCATCAGATGACTCCATTGCAGAAGCCGGACTGGAAGGAGACATAGGTGCTGGACGTACTGTAGCAGAATAGTTGACTTTTCGGCGTTGCAAAAACTCAGGTGGATCGGATGCAGCGCGAGCTATTGCGGGAGCAGAATTGTAAGCAACGTTGCCAAAAATACCTTCATAACTAACACCTTCCGGCATTTCCACAGGTACTTGCACAGAGACAGAAGCATCTGTTGGATCGACTCGCACATCATCACTGACTGCCACAAAAGCGGTATATTGCGATAACAATTGATAGGTAAGAGCAGTATCCGTCACCGCTTCCACACCTGCCTTTGTATCTCCGCTGACCATCCGATTCATCAAATCTTTGATGCGAGAACGTCCCCAAAGTTGTGCGATCGCAGGATTTCCCGTTTCTTGAAAGTTCAAATTAAAAGTTTGTTGATAGCGAGTACCACCCGCTGCAACTCCGGTAACGTGCAACTTGCCAGCACGACAATCCTGTTTGCGCCCGAACAAAACTAATGGTTGTTCTGCAAATAAATCTGGTGGTGTGGAAGGATAGATAGTTGGAGATTCACCATCGCCTTCCCATTGCAAGTTAATATTAGCGAGAACGGGATTGTTGATTTGCCGGAAGAATTTCTCGACTACTTCATCAGTCGGTTCATCGTGTCGAATAATTCGAGAAATACCCCGACCTATTTCGGCAATGCGGTTGAGCAAGAAACGATTCACGGAACTACCCGCACCAAAACTATAGAGGCGATTTCCAGATTTGAGATGTCGTTGTACTTCTGCCAAAATTTGATTTTCGTTACCGATATAACCGTCGGTCAACAACACAATACTCCGCAACCGTCCCGGATCTGTGACTGGGAAATTCAAAACGGCGCGAATACCGCGCAGCAATTCGGTTCCGCCACCTGCATTTAACTTGTTGATGTATTGAATTGCCAGCGATCGATTGTGCGGTGTATTGGCTAGAGGAACGGGGGAGAGTTGCTGAGTTGTATTGGCAAAATCAATGATGCTGAAGGTATCGTCTGGATTTAATTCGTTGATAAAGCGGCGCATCAATTCCTGACATTGCATTAGCGGCGCACCAGCTTGCGAGCCAGATGTGTCGATGAGAAAGACGACATCTTTACCAATCTTTTGATTCGGTTGATATGCAATTGCGGGAATTAAGTAAACTGCGAAGTGTCCGCCTTTTTCGTCAGCTTGGGTTAAGACGGTGGTTTGTGTGCGATCGCCTGTCACTTGATAGCGTAAAATTAAGTCTTTGTTGGAAATGGTATCTCCATCGGCCAGTTTTACTCGCACGATTTGTTCTTCATGAGTAACCTGGATTTGGTGAGATGGCGATCGCACATCCCGAATTGCCACACCCGCATCAATTTCGACATTTACATTAATATCGTGTCGGGAGCGAGTTCCTGATGGTAAAATGGGAGCATTCAAGCGCGAAGCATCCGGCACTAAATCGGTATCTTGATTTAAAGTCATCGGTGCAGCAGCAGAACCACCCCCAGTTGTATTTCCCTCAATTGTTGTGCCTGGAATGTAACGCGGGCCAACTACCATTGGAAACACAAATTCATAATTCCCCGCCTCGAATTTCAGGCTATCGGAATAGCGAATAATTACATCAATTTCTTCCCCAGGCTTGATGTTAGCAAGAGATTGAGTAAAAATGTTATCGCGTTCTTGTTCTAGGAGTCCGGCGGTGCGTCCTTGCTGTTTGGCTTGCTCGTAAATTTGTTGCGCTTCTTGACGTTTTTTGATGCTACCTTTGATAGTGCGATCGCCAATCCGAATCAGCATATCATCGACGGCTGCTTCATCGGGTAACGGGAAGATGTAGACGGCTTCCAGCGTTGTAGTGAAAGGATTTTCAAAGGTTTGGGTAACTTCCACCCGCGAGATATTTCCCGCAACTTTGGCTTGTACCTCTGTGTGTTTGAGAGGAAAGGCGATTTTTTGTCGATCGGGAGTTTCAACGTATAAGCCACCTGGTTGTTGTTCGATAGTCTGAGTCATAGGAGTAACCTCTTGATACGATTTGTCTTATGTCTCCAGCCTAACGGCGTTTATTGGGCAGAAATGCTCAGTTTTGTGTTCAGTAGATGCTCAGTCATTGGCTCAGCAGTATGGCGGTAGTTGCGATCGCGTTTTATCCTAATTTTTAGTATCCCGACAATCATTGAGCAGTGCGTTGAGTTCCGCCGCGACTTTCCAGGGATTTCGACCTTTCAGGGGAGCGACTATCGCTGCTTCATAGGGATTCCTCCCCGTTCGCCTCACTGCTGCGATCGCATCTTGGTTGGACAATCCTCGCCCACTCACTAACCAAGCTGCTAAAATGTGTCCTGTGCGTCCAATTCCACCAGAACAATGCACGACAACTTTCTCATTTTGTTGGTTTGCAAAAGCTAAAAAAGGTAAAATTTCCTCAATTAAGGTTTGACGATCGCTTAATTGAAAATCCTCAATAGGTGCCCAACAAACCCGATCTAAACCAAATACATTTCGATACGTTCCCAGCAAATCTGCATAGCGAGCTAGCTGAGTTTGAGGAAGCAAGCAGCAAACGCGCTCGATGTTTTGCTTCTGCATAAATTCAATCCAGCGATCGACCTGTATATTTCTGTATCCAGGTCTAGCAGCACCAAATACGATCGATTCGTCTTCTGAAGCGGCAGCAAACTTATACATTTTGTTTTGAGTCATTTAGCAAACTATTTTAAGATTTACACATTATTTATGTGAGAATTAATACTTTATTCATATTCAATTTTTCGCCCATTCTGTTCCTACACCATCCGCCAATGACCTACCAAATCAAGAGTGTAATCGAAACTGGAAATTATTATGTCGTCAAATAAATACTTGATTTGCTCTCATTTGGTTGTGAATTGAAGTTCTACTTCTTTTAATTGAGCAATAACCCGTTCAGCGTAATTTCGGTGAATAGGAAAAGACTGTGCAATTGCAGTCAGAATTTGACGAATCTGCGGCGCATCAAGAGCAAGGGTTAGAGGGACTTTTCGTTCTGCTAAGTCTCGTAGAATGTTAAGAATGATACCTACCAGATGCTCATCAGCATCTTCGAGTAATTTTAGCAGCTTAGTTAAATCATCGCGAACACCTAATCGATATCTGGCAACTAGGATTTCAGCTTTTGTAGCTAGGGACTCTTCTGATGATAAGTACACCTCAAGTTTGGGCAGAATCTCTTGTGTCCCTAAAAGCCCTATAGCGCAAGCTGAATAAGCTCGAACAGGCTCAATAGGATCGTCTAGGGCTAATTCAAGCTCTGCTA
>NZ_JACJUP010000800.1:0-3368 GCF_014748295.1 Planktothrix sp. FACHB-1355
GGAGTGCGATCGCGCAGCGTGCCTCCCGGCATATCGTGCATCGGAACAAATTAGTACAAATGCACTGTATAGCATGATAGTTAGCTGGAATTGTTGGTGAATTTTTGAAAAGAGCAAGACTTGACAGGGTGTTAATTTTTGGGACTTTTGTTAAGCTGGAGTTCCCCGCGCTGCGGGGAACTCCAGAAGACTCAAAGCCTTACCCAGTGTTGGGTGTAAGGATTATCGTTCGGTCAAGTTGTACCCATGTAATTTAAGCTTTTCTTCATTTTTAGGTGGGTTAATTGATGGGCAAAGACAACCAGAAATTGAGAAGAGTTATTACTTGCAACTCAACGGCTATTAGATAAGGTTACCGCCGCCACAAGACGAGAAAAACGTCCGCTACGAGGAGCGGATAAAATCGGTTTGAGAGTGGGTAAAGTTCTCAATCAGTTTGGAGTCGGAAAACACTTTTGTATCGAGATAACTGAAGAAAGCTTTGACTACGCAAGGAACCAACAAAGCATTCAACATGAGTCAGCGTTAGATGGATTGTATGTAATTCTACCTGGACTTAACCTCTGTTTTGACAAATTTACCCAGGCTACTCCTCTGCAACAAACTGCTTTGAATTTGCTGGGAGTTGGGTTGTAATGTACCCATGTAATTGACCAAGCCTCAGCCCTTAAAGCCAAGCCCAGCATACCTTCCCCATTTTTGTCAAATGGGAACTCCAGGTTAAGAGTCTTCGTCCCCTGAAGAGACAAAATTACCACCAGTGAGCAAACGAGTAATGATGTCAAGAATAATTACATAACCGAGAGTCTAGCTTAAATTTTTATTTAGTAAAATGATACCTTTTAACTACTAATCCATATTCCAAGAGTTTCTGGTCTTGGGCTTTCGTTAAAAATACTCTCAAGGGCGGTGATGGCATCGATCTTGATTACCTCGCTTATTCAACTTTTATCTATTATCGAGCTTTTCGAGGCAATCAGTTCAAAATTCGCCAAACATTCCCAGTCGCCGTCAATTATTACAATACATTTGTACTACTTGGGTGAGCGATCGCATTCCAGCAAGTGCCTTAACAAAAGTTAATACAGTGTCGATTACTTTTGTCCGACTACTTAATACTGTCCCTACCAACATAGCTTTTTTATTTATGCTATCATTTTAGAATAAAATTTTATTAGCATATTTTTGCCTAACTTGCTAGTTTGTCATGTTTTCTTAAAATTTTTGCCTAAGATCTATACCGAATGACATCGCATAGGTGCAAATCAGCCAGAAACGATCATCGCACGGGAAATTAAATAGGACTTAGGCAAGGAAATCGGGTTTTTCATTTTCAAATATCGAGATTCATCCACGAATCTTTCAAATTCAATCCTCAAAACCAATCCCTAACCCCTAACCCCTACCCCTAACCCCTAACCCCTAATCCCTAACCCCTAATCCCTAACCCCTAACCCCTAATAACTAAATCCTTCCTACTAATAAAGCGATCGCACCAACCAAATCATCGGGTTCAATAGGTTTGGGTAGGTGCATTTGAAAGCCGGCTGACAAAATGCGATCGCGATCCAACTGTCCCGCATAAGCAGTCAAAGCGATGGTAGGAATTTGCCTTAAAGACTTTATTTCTTTTACCTGGCGGATCAGATCGTAACCATTTTCTTCTGTCATGCCAATATCGCTAATTAACACATTCGGCGGAAACTCTTGCAGTAATGCCAGCGCTTCCCTTACCGAAGCAGCGGTCTTCACTTCAGCTCGGTATTGTTCGATGACAAACTGAAGCAAATCCCGCGTGTCCGCATCATCATCGACTAGGACAATTCGCACGCCACTCAGCGAAGGTGAATAGGATGAAGTTGTCTCAAATTCCGCCAATAAATTTGTTGGCTGAGTATTGTGGTGCGGCAAAGGAAATTGCACTGTAAATGTTGCACCTTTTCCTATACCCGGACTTTCTACTTTGACGGTGCCGCCGTGCAGTTCAACCAAGTGTCGCACAATTGCTAACCCCAAACCTAAACCGCCAAAACTTCGGGTGATGCTACTATCAGCCTGCCGGAAGCGATCGAATACGTAGGGCAAAAACTCACGTTCAATCCCTTGTCCCGTGTCGCTGACCCTAATTTGGGTACAGGACATTGGGAAAGCGCTAGATTTTTCCTCTGACCGATCGTCAATTACTGTAGAAAGCCGAATTTCTACACTTCCCCCTCTGGGCGTAAACTTAACAGCATTTGATAACAGATTCCACATTATCTGTTGCAAGCGGCTGGCATCACCTAAAATAGGTTGTACTTCTAAATCCTTGACAAAATTAATATCGATCGCTTTTGTTTCTGCCACCGGACGGACTGTATTTAAAGCCGCTTCAATTACAGGTGCAAGTTCGATTTGTTCAAAATTCAGAGAAAGATTCCCAGTAATTATGCGCGAAACATCCAGCAAATCTTCAATTAATCTGGCCAAAGATTTAGTATTGCGCTCAATAGTTTCTACCGCTCTACGATAGTCATGTTCGTTCAGTTTTTTCAGGCGCAGCATCTGCGCCCACCCCAGCATACTGTTGAGGGGCGTTCGCAATTCGTGGGAAAGGTTAGCCAGAAACTCATCTTTGAGACGGTTTGCTGCTTCCGCGTCTTCACGAGCTGCCTTTTCTTTTGCTAGCAGTTGTTCCCGTTCAGCCTCTAATTGTGTCGTTCTCCTGCGAATTTCGGCTGCCTTCAAAGCTTTGCGAATAGCAATGGGGACTCGGATGTAACGATTGGGAGCCTTAATTATATAGTCATCAAGACCGGATTTCATGGCTTCTACTGCAATTTCTTCGTTCCCGCTATTGGTGAACATAATCACCGGGAGATCCGCATAGCGAGACTTAAGCTTTTTCAAAATTTCCAGTCCATTGTTCCAGCCAAGTTGATAGTCTGTAACCACAACATCAAAATTATTTTCCGTCAGCGCTTCTTCCCATGTTCGATCATTTGTAATTTCTTTTACCCGCACTTCTGCAAATTCGCGCTCTATTTCGCGCCTAATCAGAAGACGGTCTGTAGGGTTATCATCTATGACGAGTATATTTAATGACATCGCAAATTTTAAATGGCAGATTTGAAATGAAAAACTTCCCCTGGGGAAACATTTTTGCTATTTATTGTTCGAGATGGTGATTAGAGCAACCTTCATGGCGTAATGAACGTTCTTAATTCCACCAAACCCTCTTCCCTCTTCCCGACGCCCTAGCATCAGGCAACTTCCGGCTGTTCGTTATTTAGCAGCCAGTACAGGTTAATAGTTTTTAGCATTGTCCTGAAAAATACCGATGTCAACGGGCAATTGCTGAGCGGAATCGAGCAGACACGAGGCAGCGG
>NZ_JACJUP010000801.1:0-3295 GCF_014748295.1 Planktothrix sp. FACHB-1355
TTGGATTGGGCAATTGCACTCACCAATTTTTCAGCTAATTTGTTGCCCATTCTTTCTAAGGACATCAATTTTGGTGTGGTTAAATCGTACAAATCTGCAACAGATTGCACGACGTTTCTATCCACCATCTGCTGCACTAATTTTTCACCCAAACCGTTAATATCCAAAGCATCGCGACTCGCCCAATGAACTAGGGAACCTTTGAAAATCGCCGGACAAGAAGTATTGACGCAGCGCGTTACTGCCTCAGTTTGCAACTTTACCACGGGCTGGTTGCAGACGGGGCAATGGGTGGGCATTTCAAATGGTTGTGTACCGGATGGGCGAAGTTCGGTGAGAACTCGTACTACTTCTGGGATGATTTCGCCGGCTTTGTGGACAATTACGGTATCGCCAATGCGGATATCGAGCGATCGCACATAATCAATATTGTGTAGGGTAGCCCGCGAAACTGTCGTCCCCGCCAATTGTACCGGGGTAAGTTCCGCCAATGGTGTCAGCGCCCCCGTTCTTCCCACATTCACGCTGATATATTCCACCCGCGTCGGCGCTTCTTCTGCTGCGTATTTCAGCGCTACCGCCCAACGGGGAAATTTCTGAGTAAAACCGAGTTGTTCCTGAAGTTTCAGGGAATTTAGCTTTACCACTACCCCATCTGTCATGTAGGGCAAATTGACTCGTTCCGTATCCCAATACTCGTAATATTGCCGAACTTCATCTAGCGAAGGACAGATTTTGCGATTGGGATTGACGCGGAAACCCATTTTTTGCAGCAATTCTAACGATTCCCACTGAGTTTGAAAATCTCTTGTGGGATGGGCATCTTGCCCGTCCTTGGGATGATCTCTTGTGGGATGGGCATCTTGCCCGTCCTTGGTATCATCTCTACCGGGAATGTGCAGCGTGTAGGCAAAGAAATCCAATCGTCGCTTTGCCACAATGCGAGAATCTAATTGGCGCAAAGTTCCAGCTGCGGCGTTGCGGGGATTGGCAAATAACTGTTCGCCAGCTTTTTCCCGTTCCCGATTGATTTGTTCAAATACTTGTAAGCCTAAAAACGCTTCGCCGCGCACTTCCACGCGGGGTGGTGGGTTTTCTAAGTTCAGTTTCAGGGGAATTGAGCGAATTGTCTTGACATTTTGGGTAATTTCTTCGCCTGTAATGCCGTCGCCTCTGGTTGCGCCTCTTATCAGTATGCCATTTTCGTAGGTTAGGGCGAGTGCAGAACCGTCTATTTTGAGTTCGCAAACGTATTCAACATTGTTGGTTTGTGGTGCAGGCGTCCCGCCTGTGATTCCACGCCGCCAACGTTCTTGCCAAGTGGCAAATTCCTGAATATTAAAGGCATTTTCCAAGCTGTAGAGGGGAACGTTGTGTTTTACGGCAGTAAAGTGCGTGGCAGCGCGTTCTCCCACGCGCTGAGTTGGGCTATCTGCCGTTATCAGTTCTGGATACTGGTTTTCTAGTTCTTGCAGTTGGCGGTAGAGGCGATCGTACACCGCATCCTCCATAATTGGGTTATCGAGGACGTAGTACGCATAGCTTGCTTCCTGGACTTTTTGCCGCAATTGCTGAACTTGCTGCTTGATTTCAGGCGTTACCTCTGCCACGGAATCTGTCTCCCTCAAAAATCAGACGAAGCTTAGATTCCTAGTTTAACTTCCATAAGACTTTAGCTGTGGGGTAATTCGTAAATTACCTCAAAAACTATAGGAGTTGAAATTACCTGCTGTGAGTGTAAGCTCTCCTGTAGTAAGTATTTAGATGATGCCTTGCGAGCGAGCTTTTTCGCTGCCAGAGGCAACTAATGGCAAGCTTTCTTGCAAATAATCTGTCAAGGTGCTTGAAGGTGCGATCGGGTGTTCCGGTAGGAATATTATACCTTTTTGTGTGGTTAGATTGAAGGCTTCTTTAACTTTGCCGATCGTAGTGAATTGAGTGTAAGGCATATTGTCGAGTTAGAAATTATTTGTCGTCATTAATTGCTTTTAAGGTGCTGTTAAAATTATGGGAGCATTGAGGTGTAAAAATGAGGATATGGTTGGCCAGTTTTATACTTTTGTTTGTGTTGGCGCAACTGTTTCAATGGATGAAACAGTTATCGCTGCCATTGCCGGTGTTTATTGTGGGTGGATTGTTGCTGGCGATCGCATCTAACTACGATAAGCGATCGGGTTGGCCTTTCGCACATAAGCTGCCTGAATCCCAGGTTACCATAAGCCAGTCACCAATTGTCATGGATGCGATCGATTTACCCAAATCTCCATCGATTTCTACTCTTACAGGCAAACAAGATAGTAAAGATGAATTGGCACAAAATCAGACAAATTAGAATCGGTGCGATCGCCTTATGTACTGCTGCTTTAGTACAATTTACCAAAACGGTAAACTCAGGCGAACCATCTTTGCGGCTAAATTCGATCGGCGGCGTCAGGGTGGGCAATATCGAGTATCGCACTTCCGAAACAGTCCCAGATGCCAAACTAGAACGCGCCATTTTGAGAGATCATCTGACAGACTACACACCGACAGATCCGCAAAACTACGTGCGCTATTACTACAACCGAATTGACCTTAACGGTGACAATCAACCGGAAGTGGTGGTGTATCTCGTCGGTTCTTACGTCTGCGGTTCGGGAGGCTGCAACGCACTGATTTATACTACCGTTGAACAAGATTATCAGTTATTATCCAAACATACCCTGGTTAACCCGCCAATTTTGGTCACAACTCAACGCACGTCTGGCTGGAAAAATTTGGTGTTTCTCGTAGGTGGCGGTGGCGTTACACCAGGATACAGGCTGATGCGATTTAATGGCAGAAGTTATCCTTTCAACCCTTCCGTGCAGCCAGCAGTACGTGCCCATACTACCCTCACGGGAATTGGATTGTTGAGCGATACTTTTGCCAGTCCCGGTATCAAAATTAAACCCAGATAAAAGTCTCAGAAGTGGTTTTATATGTGGACAAATTTAAAACGGTTTGTTTGGGAATGGCGGGCAGTTTTAATTACTACACCTTCGATGGCGGGACTGGTGTTGCTAATGCGCTCGTTATGTTTGTTGCAGCCTTCCGAACTGTCAGCCTTCGATCGATATATGCGTCTGCGTCCGCAAGAATCTGCCGATGACAGGATTGCGATCGTCACTATTGATGAAACAGATGTGAAAGAATGTTGTTATGTAGAAAGTCGCGACTTACTCCAGTTGATAGAAAAACTAGAAGAACATCAGCCAAGAGCTATTGGTTTGGATATTTACAGTCATTTAATTGCAGCGGAAGGTAAGGAGAAATT
>NZ_JACJUP010000802.1:0-3343 GCF_014748295.1 Planktothrix sp. FACHB-1355
GAGTTTGGATGCGTTGCTCCAGGTTTGTTTTGACGCGCTTTTCACAGCCTGAAGCTACCTGCACGGCATACCAACGGGAGCCTTCTTGCACCTCGTCTGGAGATAATTGTTCTACGTCCAGGGATGCTGAGTGCCGATCTCGATCGCGTTGTTCGTCTGTTGCGGAACTCATCCGAACACCTTTGTTGATGCCCAACTAAAAAAGTTATCTACTAAATAGATCAGAAGTGCAGAAAGAATCACCATAAGAATGACCGCAGCCGATTCGCTAATTAACTGCTGTCGCGTCGGCCAGACTACTTTATCCAGCTCTTCCTTGGTTCCCTGCACAAACTTGCCGACACTAAACCCAGCTTTCGTTTCCTCAATCTCTGCTTCGCCTTTTTTTGCCACGCTCCCTTATTCCCCCTTTCTTCCCTCTACTTTTGACTGCACAAGTATGCGGAGCAAACCGAAAGTTTGGTTGCCACGCACTAGAAGGCGATCGATCCCTAACCACCCAAAAAAACAATTATACCCGAAAATTGTTTCTCTTTAGGATAATCAGACTCAAAACCACCCCCAGGCATTTGTCTGGAGGCGGTTTATTCTTAAATTATTATAGCGCCATATTTGATATTCATTTTACAGTCAAAAGGAAAGCGATCGCCCAAAATACTTCTTCCCCACCCAGTTTTTCCGTGCATAGCTATGCCAGAGTCCAGAGCTGCATAGGAGTATGATTTTCCCTCTGTTCCCCTAGACCCGACGCTCTAGTCCCTTTTTTTGACTTTTGACTTTTGACTTTTGACTTTTCTACGCGCCCTGGAGGACTTGAACCCCCGACATCAGGTTTTGGAGACCTGCGTTCTACCAACTGAACTAAGAGCGCTCGCTGATTTATGTGCCGAATTTGATTATAACAACATTATGAGAGTCTGTGCAAGAGACTCCCATATTTTTACCAAAACTAGGACATGGGACGGTCAAAGCGTTGCTTCAGACGAGTGGCCTTACCGACGCGATCGCGCAAGTAGTACAATTTAGCACGGCGAACTTGGCTTCTACGCAGCACCTTGATGTTAGATATTCTGGGAGAGTGAACTAAAAACACCCGTTCCACGCCAACGCCTTGAAAGATACGGCGCACGGTGATTGTTTGGTTAATACCCGTATTGCGCTTGGCAATCACAACACCTTCATAAGGTTGTACCCGCTCTTTACCGCCTTCTTGAATTACGACCCCAACCTTAACAGTATCGCCTATATGGATTTCGGGTAAATCTTTTTTTAGCTGTTCCCCTTCTATCGATCGAATTATTTCTTGTGCATTCATAAAAATCTCCGCGAGTGTGTAAACCGTGTCTCTAGTCAACTAGGGTTTCCGGCTGGAAGTCCCCGATTATAACCGGGGTCGTTGACAATATTTCTAAAAAACTCACAATTTTTTATCATACATCTATATAAGTAGAAAAGTCCAGAGTATACCAGAAAAGCAAGTAGGGTGGGCATTGCCCACCCCGCTCGTGCAGGTATTGTCGTTCGCTCCGATATCGCCAATTCCCTTGCAGTGCTTAGAACGTAAATGTCGTCCGCACTGTACCCACGTAGATGGTGTCGTTGTTGTCGTTATGTTCTGGATTAAGAATCACAAACGCACCTGGGGTAATTGAGATGTTGTCGTTGACGCGGATACGGTAGAAAGCCTCCAGATGATAGGAAGTATCGGGATCTTCAGCAGCATCGCTATCGGTAACTCTGGGTGGCTGACCCGCTACAAAACCCAACAGGTTACCCTTTCTACCAAAGTCAGGTAAACCGAGAGTTACGGCATAGTTGATGATGGTGGCATCCTGATCGGCAACTCCATCTTCCCGGTGAGCGTCTGTATAGCCTCCCCAAGCAGAAAGAACAAATTTGGGGCTCAATCGCAAGGTTGCTTCTAGCCCGAAATGGTCTGCTGAAGTAGCAACGCGACCAAACGGCTGGGCAGCTATAGAGCTACCAGTGCTTCCGGACAGGTTAACATTACCTGGGTGGTTATTGAAAGAGCGGACGTAAGTCAGACCCAAACCAAAAGTGTTGCTTGGCCGGAAAGATAACTGAGCCATTGCAGCATAATTACCGTCGAAAAGCCCAAAGCTATCGGTGGGATTATTCGCGATGCCGGCACCCGCCATATAGCCCAATCCCAGGCTGAAAGCTTTGCTGAATTTATGTTCGATTGCTGCCCCCGCACCACCTTCCGCTTGTCGATAAATCGGGTTAAAGCGTCCAAATCGAGAAATAGAACCAGTCCCAGAAGATTCAAACAGTGGGTTGAAGTTATAGAAAAAGTCGTTGTACTCACCCCCGTTAGCGATCAAATGGACTGTTGTCCGAGAGCCCAAGGGGAAACGATAAATTAACTGGGATAGGGTGACATTGTTGTTGTCATCGTTGCCGTCAACCCCCAAACGGGTCATGTTCGTACCCGTGACACTGCCACTAAAGGGAGTGATATTTCGGGCTTGCAAACGAGTTCTCAAACGATCTTTGCCGGTAAAGCTGGTATCGAAATTCAGACGTACCCGGTCAGCGAAGATGGCATTATCCTGCAAGTCAGGATTATTATTTTCATCATCATCCCGATCGGCTGCTTCATCGCCAAACACACTAGATAGAGCGAAAATAGCTTCTCCCCTCAGTTTGGTGGTGGTAGAGAACTGCTGCGCTTCCAATTTCGCCGTGCGTGCTTCCAGTGCGTCTACGCGACCCCGTAGGGTTGTCAGTTCGGCTCTAAATTCCTCTTGCAAACGCCTAATCCGCTCCAAGTCTTCTGCACTGACATCCGGACGTATAGTGCCGATCAGTTCTTGAATGCGATTCAAGCAAGAATTTAAACCGGCGGCAAATTCGTAGCGAGTCAAAGCGCGGTTGCCGCGATAAGTGCGATCGGGATATCCTTCAATACAGCCGTAGCGCTCTACCAGAGATTGCAGAGCTTGGAATGCCCAGTCTGTCGGTTGGACGTCCCGCAATTGGGACACGGAAGTAACTTGCTCCAGACCGTTGGTTTGCTCGGTGTACTGATTGATTTGGTCTATAGTTGCGTTAGAAGTTCCGTTAGAGCTTGGCTCGACAATAGCCGGGGGCTGATTGTAGCGATCGATTTGGTCTAGCATAGTGCCAGCTTCTTGCTGGGCATTGCTAGAGGGTTGGTTAGCGATTGTCGTCGAAGATTCCTCTGCTGCCAGAGTACCGTTAGCTACCAGAATTGTTACACCCAAAAGAACGGGGCTGAGTCTTAGCGCGTTCCAAAGCGTTTTTGACATCTTTGTTGCCTCACACCAAATTTGAACAAAATTGTACTGTCAAGCCTCAA
>NZ_JACJUP010000803.1:0-3365 GCF_014748295.1 Planktothrix sp. FACHB-1355
TGTTGGCAGTGCCGTTTTAGGGTTGATTAGTAGAGAAGTACAGATATATTGTCAAAAGCAATTTAATAGCAATCCGATTTCCCTACTAATTTCGTCATTTTCCCTCAAAACCACCCTCACCGGACATTCCAACTCGGTTAATTCAGTCGCCTTCAGTCCCGATGGTCAAACCCTTGCTAGTGGAAGTTTTGACGATACTATCAAAATCTGGGATATCCGCAGTGGCAAATTGAAAACCACCCTCACCGGACATTCCAACTGGGTTAGGTCAGTCGCCTTCAGTCCCGATGGTCAAACCCTTGCTAGTGGCAGTGATGACAATACGATCAAAATCTGGGATATCCACAGTGGTAAATTGAAAACCACCCTCACCGGACATTCCGACAATGTTAATTCAGTCGCCTTCAGTCCCGATGGTCAAACCCTTGCAGTAGTGGCAGTTATGACAATACTATCAAACTTTGGCGCATTTCCCCCTAAGAACCAATGCGAAAAGACTTTTGTGCGACGAAAAACCGAGTTTCTTTGATAGTTTCCCACCGATATAATTGACAACCCATTACCAGAAACCCAGTTTCTTTTCATCTCTCTAACTAGGGTGCGTCAGATATCAAAAACTTGTTGAATATCAACATATTAAAAAGGTACGTTGTTGCGCTTTAGCGCCAAAGCTTCAATTTCCATCACAGAAACCCGGTTTCTTCAATAAACCGGGTTTCTTGAATATCCCAAATCTACATTTACATCTGCGTTCATCCGCGTTTATCCGCTTTTATATGCGGTTAATTTATACAATCGCGAAGCGAGGAGAAATAATATCAGCGATATTCGGAAATCGTTGGTGAGAATCGTTAGTTAAATTTTTACCGCAGATGAAGACAGATGAACGCAGATGAACGCAGATAGGGGCAATGATACGCCGATGTTTGCCCAGCTTTAGCGCTAAAGCGCAACAACGTACCTTTTGAAATGTTATATTTTAGCTAGCCGATTAAAGGTGGTGAAACTATGCAGCTAGAACTCAAACAATTGATTATCCCCCCTGGCAATGTTCTGCAATTGAAAGACATCAGTTGGCAAATGTTCGAGCAAATTTTAGACGAATTGGGAGAAAGTCGGGCGGCGAGAGTTTCTTACAGCAAAGGTTGTTTGGAGATTATGGCACCACTGCTAGAACATGAATTCGATAAAGGGTTTATTGGCGATTTTGTCAAGATTTTACTTGAAGAACTGGATATCGATTTTATAGATTCTGGTTCTACAACTTTCAAAAAGGAAAATATGGCTCAAGGTGTAGAACCAGATGCTAGTTTCTATATCCAAAATGAAGCAGCTATCCGAGGCAAGAAAAAAATCGATTTAACTGTAGACCCGCCGCCGGACTTAGCGATTGAAATTGATATCACATCTCGTACTACTTTCACCAATTATGAAGGCTTGGGAGTTCCAGAATTGTGGCGATACAACGGACAAAGGTTGCAAATTAATGTGCTGCAAGATGGTAAATATATCGAATCGGAAAATAGCCGCATATTTTCACAATTTTACGATTTACGCGATGTCATACATCAGAGTGTCGAACAGAGTAAAGTTGTGGGTAGAAATGCGACGATGAAAGCATTTCGTAATTGGGTTAAAGAAAGATTATAATTGGGATTATGGAATGCGATCGCATAGTAAAATAAAAGGCGATCGCCTACAATCAAATTATGGCATCACAACCAACAAAAATTCAGCGTTATGTCACCCCAGATGGCATCCAAGAGATGCGATGATGAGCAAGTGATGCAACTCGTTCCAAGATTGGGCAAAATGGACTTTCAACCAATCGGATCTGCGCCACATTCCCATAGTTTCGTATGGGTGCAACATATAAATAAGCAAAGTACCCTACTCTGGGTACTGTTTCTAACACCTAAAAGCGAGAAATAACGCGATTCTGATAGAACGTATGAATTAAAAATACCAACAGGCTCACAAGCAGCCGTATCATCGTAAAATCTGCTTATAAGGCCGTAATTTAGCTTTTTATTCAGAATGGTTATGCTTACCCATCTATTTGCATCCTGCGATCCCCATTCCGATAAACACTCAGTTACTTGCCAGACAGCATACTTTCCAAAAGTAAAAAATTAGACCGGCAAAAACGGATAGTTGATTTCTTAAGAGAAAGTTAAATCTTCTCTTTGGCAACAAGTATCCTATGAAACCCTTGGAAGGATAGATAACAATGAGAATTAGAAACATCTATATTTAGAGTGATCTCATGTTTGACACTAGCCAATGCTTAGATATCGAATGCCCAATTCAGTTCGCGCTGGACTTGATCGGCAGTAAATGGTCTGTTCTGATTCTGCGAGAACTGTTTGCGGGATCGCGTCGTACTCATCAGTTCTTAGATGCGCTCCCCGGCATTAGCAGCAAAACGCTAACGATGAGGCTGCGGGAATTAGAAGCCCACGGTTTGGTAGAACGCAAAGTTTATGCAGAAATACCTCCCCGTGTAGAATATTCTTTGACCGAAAAAGGTCGCGAAATTCAACCCATTATGAGCGCTCTGCATCAGGTAGGCGTGCGCTGGTTGCAGCGAGAAGCTTGTGTTTGTCCTTTAGACACGAACGTAGCGACGAAACTGTAGCAGCTAAGATAATTGGTAATTGGGAAATTTCAAAGCAGTAGATTGCAGATGGCAGATCGGATTTCAATCCAAAATCCAAAATCCAAAATCCAAAATCCAAAATTGTCTAAGCCGCCCGATCGTTATATCCTTTTTTACAAGCCTTACAACGTTTTAACCCAATTTACAGACAACGAAAGCACCGAAGAAAAAAGGCTCACACTCAAAGACTACATACCAGTTCCCTCTGTTTACCCGGTCGGACGGCTAGACAGAGATAGCGAAGGATTGCTGCTGCTGACAAATAACGGACAGTTACAGCATCGCCTCAGCGATCCTAAATTTGAACATCCCCGCACGTACTGGGTACAAGTGGAGCGAATTCCAGAAGAAGACGCATTGGAACGTTTGCGAAAGGGTGTGGTAATTCAAAATTACCGCACTCGATCGGCTTGTGTAAAAATGTTACCGACAGAACCAGCTTTGCCTCCCCGCGACCCCCCCATTCGCTTTCGCAAAAACGTACCGACCTGCTGGTTAGAAATTACACTCACAGAAGGGCGCAACCGTCAAGTGAGGCGAATGACAGCAGCGGTGGGATTTCCGACATTGCGACTGGTAAGAGTGGCGATCGCCCACCTGCGTTTGTCAGGTCTAGAACCCGGTCAGTGGCGGGACTTAACCCCAGATGAACTCGCACCCCTGTTAAAAGTAGGAAGAGGTAGTCGGGAGAGCGGGGGTGCAGGGG
>NZ_JACJUP010000804.1:0-3298 GCF_014748295.1 Planktothrix sp. FACHB-1355
GAACGAGTCCGTTCATGGTTAGCAGTACAACGCCATCTTCAAAGTATGTGTAGAAGTAAATATTAGCTTGGTTGCCCCGGTCTGGTAAAACGGACATGATTGCTTGTGCAAACGTCTGGCAATTATTGTTGAATAGTAGAACTTGCCAGTGTTTATCTCCAAAAATGTTGTCTTCTTGGCAGTAACAACAGAATTGAAACCCTAGTTTTTCGATTTCATTCACAGGTATTTTAAATAATTCTTTTACATAATCTGGTGTCTCGTTGTCGCGATCGATCGTTATTTTAGAGTACTGAAGAGTTAAGTTTAAAAGCCTTTGAAAAATCAGAAAGTAGCCGGCTCCCAGCACCAATCCATAGATGGCTAACCCGTAGATTAAGTATTGCATATCTTTTGCCGCTGTTTGAATATCCGCTATTCTACTTATTCGATTATAAGAGCATAAACAGAGAAAACACTTATTATAACGGCATTCAGTTGCGTGAAGTATATCCCAGAAACCCGGTCTCTTAAACAAGACCCTCGCTATTTTCTCAACCCAACCTACAAACATTCCCTAAAAAGGGCTCTATCTGTCGCAGTTAAACTCTCTGCTATTAAATTTAAAAGAAAAGTTTAAGAACGCAACAACTATTAACATTTCGTAATTTAAATAATGTAGTTAATTATACTTTTTAGATATTTCAAATATAGTTTGATGATTCTATGCTTATCTTTAAGCGCGAAAACTCTAAAATTTTCCAAAAATAAAGTTATGACAGTACAACGGCAAGAGCTTTATATCAATTTGATCGAACAATTGTTTAAGTGTCCGAACGGTCAGGAACCAGAGGTTTTAGACGCCCACTTAGACTTGCTCGATGCTGGTTTGGTGCAAACAATGGTACAAATAGGAACGGTAATGGCCCATGAAGATAACCAAGATGGTGCTAAATTTTTATTTCATGTTGCCCGCGAATTAGCTAAGCAATTAGGATTGTACCCCGACACATCAACTAGCCCTGCAATACAGCCAGAAGGCTAATTGCTTTATCTCAAAAACCCACCACACCCGAAGCGGGTTGTGGTGGGGGCGTTTAGGAGGAAAAGCAGATAAAAACCGGCAGCAGGGTTTTTATTTAATTAATCAATAGATGAAAAACGATATTTTTTAGTCTTCATCGAAAGCCGGGAAAGCTTCCTCAAATTGCCATAAATAATCTTTCTTTTCGACAAACCATCTACGAGTTTCTGGAGTTAATTTTTCCCAAATATCTTCTACAGGAATGTGAGGAGAAGCAAATTGATATTGCTGGCCCAGGCTTTGCAAATTTTCTACAACTTCCAAAGGAATTCCAAATTTTTCCCAGTCAACTTTTAGATAGCGGCCAGAAACACCCCTAGCTGGATCGAAAACTAATTGTGCAGTCCTGATAAGGTCGGCAAAGTGTTGCGCCCTGAGTCCGGTTATTTTATGAATTTCGAGCATCGATCGTTTTCTCCATACATTGTCGTTTGGTAAATATGCGTGATTTCATCAAGTGTTAGTTCCGAGTTTTTAGGCCAGTATTAATCATTTTACATAGAAGCGTTAAGCTAGACAATAATCTAGCTTCTAAAGAAATATGAAAGTATGTGAATGTATTTTAAAAAAATTAACCTGCTAGTTACTTCCATTAGCTCTTGTTCGGAATAAATAATGGGTACGTTGTTGGGCTTTAGGGCTCAAAGAGTGCTAAAGTGCAACAACGTACCTAAAAAGCCTTAATGATATAACTAGCAACTTACGTTAAATACCTTAAACTACTCAATATCAACGAAAACCGTAACAGCAGCAACAGCAATTAGCATTTCATCATTTTTATCATTAAGTGAGGAAATTGCCCGCCCTTGAACTACCATACCGCCTTTTTCAACATTGAGAGATTTGCGCCCAAAAGGTAGCACCGCTAATACTTCTTCTTGACGGACTTGTTCTGGGTAAGGAACTGCTACCTGGACTTCCACGATCATTTCATTTGGATTGCTCAAACCGGCGACTTCCCAAATACCGGGTAAGGCATTGTTTGCAATGGCGTTGCGTACAGCTCTCTTTGCGGCGACGGTCGGTTCCTGTCCGTGCTGGTCAATTCCCATACCCATTTCGATGATAAAGCGTTTACGAGCCACAGCTACCTCTTGATTGTTTTAAGCCTATATCTTTATGTTTATAGTCTAATTAGGCGGAAAAAAACCAAGGAAAGCTTTTTTTACCTTATCTGTCTTTTCTAAGTATTGCTGCGTATTTGACTTCACAAATTAGCTAAAAAATATCAAACATCTACCTAGAGACAGATGACGTAAATTCATGATAAACTTTTGATGCAGCGATCGATCGACTCATTTGCTGTGAAGCCGCTTTGCGGTGAAGATTGCTGTTTTTGCTTATTTTATGTGTTAAAGCAATGAAAAATCTGTTTTGGAAAGTCGAGCAATGCGATAAATGCAACACTTTAGCTGTCAAAAGTATTGATGAATTTTGGGGATGCCTGCAATGCCGGGACTTACCTAAAGACGCTCTTAGCCTATATTTAAGCGGTGTGTGTGTCTATTGCCGCAAACCCTTGATTCCACTGATGGAAGCTTGTCTAACTTGTGGAAATCAGCCGAGACAGTTTTGGGAAAAAGTGTCACCCGGCAGTTTGACTAGAAGATAAGTTTAGTATAATTTAGCCTGCCAATTTTTGTGCAACATACTCTGTGACTGCTTTAGCTGAATCTAATCAGCCTTTTGCCGTCTACTCTTTTCGCTCGAAGACTTCTGATATCAACAGCGAAAACTTACCAGATTCGTCATATTTGGCGGTGAGTCGTTTGTACTCGTTTTTCGAGACAAATTTACCTGCTGCTATCTCAAATTCTTCACCAAATTCAACCTTTTTAGGAGCATTGACAACGACTCCATCTGGAAGGAAGAAGGTTTTGTTTTTACCAGCGTTTGCATCTAACACCAGTTGTTGAGTTTCGCTCGCTGGAGACACTTTCAAATCGGGTGTCATATATTCTCTTTTCCCTATCCAATTACCGGAGATATTATCTACCTCTAACTCAGGCTTTTCATCGGGGAAGCTACCTAGTTGTTCGCGAATTAACGTCATTCTCTCTAAATCGCCAGTCTTTCCATAGATAGGAGTTAAGCTAGTTCGGAAATTTTCATGTTGTAAAAATAACTCAACGCCGAAATATTCTTCGTTTTCAAGTATTTTAGATACCACAGCATTGACACCTTGGCCAAAAGAAAGCGCCCTCATAGACAACAGAGCGGGGTGCATTATTCCAT
>NZ_JACJUP010000805.1:0-3352 GCF_014748295.1 Planktothrix sp. FACHB-1355
ATTTCTGAATGCGACTACACTATGGGTTGGGCGTTTTATCATCGCCATCTTCATCAACCATAGATTGCCTTTCGTTTCGCGAATTTCGCTCTTGCCATGCTGCATAGAAAAACAAAATCGCCAGCAAAATATAACCTACTGCCCAAGAACTTCCCGCACCCCAACCCAATTTAATTACTGTATCGGCAACTGTCCAATTGTAAGCGTGCATTAATCCTACCCAGGAAAGTAAGGCTGCACCTAATGACCAAAATGCTGCTTGACGAAATTGCCGTTCTATGATGTAGACAGTAATGGCTGATAGAATCATTGCCGAAAAAATGAAACCCTGTTCGAGGGCAAAAGTTCCATCAATGTAAGTATCGCTAAGTTTAAATAGAGGTACTAAATCGGCAGTAAATGGTTTTTCTGGCGTACCCAAACCAGCGGCGCGGAGGGAATTTTTAGCTATCAGTGCTGCCCAACCCGCGATCGCAGGCAACAATCCTACCACAACCGCAGGCGCATGATGAATTGGCGTTGCTTCAAAGCTCTGTGCAACAATCACAATACCGATCCAAAGAACGATCGCCATTCCCGCTTCAATGGGTACAAAATAAGCTAATAGCGCCACAGTACCGCTCAAGCACAGCAAACCCATCACTACGCCATTGAGAACGGAATAACCAATCCTTGCCCCCATCGCTTTCCAGCCCGGATGACCGATATAAATAGTAGTGGGGAAACAAGAACCGCAGATAGCCGCTACAATTGTGCCTATCCCATTCGCAGCAAGGCAAGGTGCCGCCGGGTAAGTATCTCCCGCCGCTTCCGCACTTTCCAAATTTTGAATGCTACCGATGAGGTTAAACAATCCCATCGGGAGGATAATGCTGACATATTCCAGCAATACCCCCCGTGCTTGCCACAAATCACCTAAAAAGAAACCGGGTAAGTAAACACCTATAGGTTTTACAGCATCGGCAAAACGGGCGCTATCCCAACTCATCAATCCCGTTCCCCAAGCTAGCGCAATTCCCAGCAACACTGCTAACAAACCACCCGGAATACCGAATTTGACTCGCCCGAAATAAGTGAGGAGTATTACGCCTAATGGCACTAAACCTACAACTGGGTTGGCAAAAGTACGGAATAAAAAGCCGATCGCAATAAAAGTGAGCGCAATACCGCCTAAAGTAGAGAGGAGAGCAGCACGGGGAGCCATACGCCGGAGAGTATTGCCAATCCAAGCACCGCCGAATTCGATCGCACCACTGCCCAAACAAGCCACCAAACCTGCTTGCCAAGCTAATTCCGCCGCTTGTTCTGGGGGGATACCGTTAGCGATCGCACCCAACTTCACCGGTAACATTACCAAGAAAACATAAGCAAACAGACTCACTGTATTGATACCATAAGGCAAAGCCGTGATATCCTCTCTTTGCTGCTGTTGGCCTTGCTTGTAGGCCAGCCAACTGTAATAAAAATTACCAACTATTAAACTCAGTGCTACTCCCGGTAGGATGCGTCCGTAAATCATGGCAGCGGGGAAGCCCAGTACCCCTCCACAGAGATTTACAATCAGTAGAATTTGAATAAAATTGTCAAGTGCTAATCCAAAGAATCCGTCTATATCTCGGCGAACTAGCCAGCGTGGGGATGTGGTTTCCATATATCGCTCATTTTCCCCAGCCTCCCATCCTCAAATACCTTAGTATTGCTTTGTCTGGGCTCTGGCGTTTTCAATTGCTTTGGGGTTTAAATAGTTTTCGCCAGGTTGTCCATTAGCGTACTATACTGCACCTTTAGGTGCAACCCGTTCTCCCATACTTAAGGGTGCTAGGTTTTCATGGGGGGAGTTGTATATAAAATTGGACGTGAAGTAGTAAACAATAAAGGCAATGCTACATTTAGCCCAGGTGCAAAAGCAAGGATTGTCAGGCGAGCCCAAGCTGCGATTGATAGCTCGCCAAGAATCTGCATATACTTGGGCATTAATAAGCGAGATTGACGAGATTTCAGCTACAGAGACGGATTGCAGTAATGATGGCTCCCTGGTTTTAGTCGATATTTCCCCAACGCGGCAGATTTTGAGCGTTCAAAGTGCAAAGGACTGGGTGCTGGATTTGGTGAAAAACTATCTCAGCAGTGGTATTACCCCAGCTTTCTTGCGGCAGGAAAAGGAACGGGTAGAAGAAGGGCTGCAATCCCTCACTATAGAGAAGCAAGATTTGGCCCGCCGTTCCGTGGAACTAGAAGCCCGTAGGGAAGAAATTCAACAGTTGGAGATCAAGCTGCAAAAACAGATTCAAGTCTTAGAAGCCGAAAAACAGGAAATTCTGACCCGCTTTAACTCCGAACTCGAAGCTTGTCAGAATAAGATTCAAGAGTTAGAAGCCAAGCTGAAAAATTCTTAGCGCGTCGGGGTTAGGGGTTAGGGGTTAGGGGCTAGGAGGTAGGGCGTCGGGCGTCGGGCGTCGGGCGTCGGGAAGAGGGAAGAGGGAAAAGGGAAAAGGGAAAAAGGAAAAGCGGAAAAGGGAAAATATTAATTCTTCCGCTCCCCCACTCCCCCACTCCCCCACTCTTTCCCTAGCCCCTAGTTCCTCCCGGCAGTGCCAATCGAGGGTTAGACTTGTGGCCGTTCTGCTGAGATCGATCGCCTTCTTCCGCGACTAAAATTTCCCGGATCAGCCGCGCCGCCGCACGTTGGGCTAAACCGCTCGCCACTTGCTGACCCATCTGTTGCGTTTCTGGCTTCACCAACAGTTTGGGAATCAGGGGTAGCAACTGCTGAGCGTCAAAGCCAGGAGTTTCTTGCAGAATTTGCCAAATCCGTTTTATATGCTCTAAGCTACTGGGCGTATCATTAGCGATCGGCTTCTCGTTTACCGCTAAGCCAACCCGTTCGCGAACAGCATAGGTAAAGTTTTGCAAAGCATTGCGCGTCAGCGCATCTAAACTATTGACAATTTCATCAGCGAGATTTTTGCGGATGAACTCACCCCGTTCCGAAAACAGAAAGTCCACCGTTTGATTCAACACCTGGTTGATATCGTAATCTTGAGAAATCCGCGCATTCCGCAGCAAATTTTCCAAACGATTCCAGCGAAACTTGCCATCTTTAAACAGCAGATCCCGCAGCGAAGTGCGTAATTCCGATGCCGGATCGGTCAGCAGACGTTTGGCAACGTAGGGATAAGCTTTGCTGAGAACCTTAAACTCAGGATCGATATAAATCGCAATCCCTTCCAAAGTAACCAGAGAACGAATGATTAAAGCGTAGTAAGCGGGTACGCGGAACGGATACTCGTACATCAACGCCGAGAGCTGATCGGTAATGCTCTTAAAATTCAGTTCGGCCACACTTGCTCCC
>NZ_JACJUP010000806.1:0-3300 GCF_014748295.1 Planktothrix sp. FACHB-1355
CGGCACGGGAACTTAATGATTGCTTGAAAATACTTAAATTATCGCCCGTGCGTCACCCACCCTACGATTAAATAAGTTTTTACGATCGCCACAACAATGGGAGAGCCTGACAGAAGTAGCGACGCAAGTGTGCTAAGTGTCTACTCCGCAAATTTCAGATTCTAAAATTTCAAATCTAAATAAATCTGAAATCTGAAATTCTTTTGGTCAATTGTTGAATTATTGAGTTTAACCAACATGAATCATTCCATGAATAAGACTGTAGATCGAAACGAAGTAGAAAACCGATCGCACCAAAACCAAAGCGCGGCTGTCGGTTATCGAGGCCAAAGATGGTTGGTAGAAGAACGAGATGCTTGTGGCGTCGGCTTTATCGCCCATAAAGATGGTTTGAAAAGCCACGAGTTAATTGCCAAATCTTTGGCTGCGCTTACTTGTCTGGAACATAGAGGCGGTTGCAGTGCTGACCGAGATTCCGGAGATGGTGCTGGCTTGATGACGGGTATTCCTTGGGAGTTATTGAGTCAGTGGTTTGCAGAAAATAAGTTGGAAATGCCATCTCCAGATGGGATTGGCGTGGGGATGGTGTTTTTACCCCAAGATGCCACAAAGGCGGCTGGCGATCGCCAAATTGTTGAGCGTATTTTAGCCGAAGAAGGATTGGCTTTGCTGGGTTGGCGGGAAGTACCCGTTAAGCCAGAGTTGCTGGGAACTCAAGCGCGGGAAAATCAACCGAAAATCGCACAGGTATTGGTGAAAAGTGAAGAATTGCGGGGGGATGCTTTAGAACGGGCTTTGTTTGTCGTTCGCAAACGGATTGAGAAGACGCTCAAAGCAGATAACTTGGAAGGTCACAAGCTTTCGGGAATCAGTACGGATTTCTATGTTTGTTCGTTTTCCAGTCGCACAATAGTTTACAAGGGGATGGTGCGATCGGCTGTGTTGGGAGATTTTTACCTCGATCTGAAAAATCCCGCTTACCAGAGTAGTTTCGCCGTTTATCACCGTCGCTTCAGTACCAATACCATGCCTAAATGGCCGCTCGCACAACCGATGCGGTTTTTGGGACACAATGGGGAAATCAATACCCTTCTGGGCAACATCAACTGGATGGTGGCGCGGGAAGCAGATTTGTCCCACGAAATTTGGGGCGAAAGGTTAAATGACCTCAAGCCGATCGTCAATCCCGAAAATAGCGATTCGGCTAATTTGGATAATGTCCTGGAATTAATCGTGCAGTCCGGGCGCAGTCCTTTGGAAGGATTGATGATGTTAGTGCCGGAAGCTTACAAAAACCAGCCGGATTTGGATAAATATCCCGAAATTGTCGATTTTTACGAATATTACAGCGGCATTCAGGAAGCTTGGGACGGGCCGGCGTTGCTGGTGTTCGGTGATGGCAAGAAGGTGGGGGCGACGCTCGATCGCAACGGTTTGCGTCCGGCGCGTTACTCGATTACCCGCGATGGTTATATTGTAGTGGCATCGGAAGCGGGGGTGGTGGATATCCCGGAGGGGGATATTGTGGAAAAGGGTCGTCTTGGGCCGGGTCAAGCGATCGCAGTCGATCTGGAAAGTCACGAAATTCTCAAAAATTGGGAAATCAAACAGCGCGTGGCTTCTTTAAGGCCGTATGGCGAATGGTTGAAATCCCGCGTTTCTCTAAGTTCCCAATCTCCAAAAGAAACTTCTTCACCAGATGCCGTTACTTTACTGCGCCATCAAACTGCCTTTGGCTACACCATTGAAGATGTGGAAATGATTATTGAGGAGATGGCATCTACCGGGAAAGAACCGACTTTCTGTATGGGAGATGACATTCCTTTGGCAGTGCTTTCAGTCAGACCGCATTTGCTGTATGACTATTTCAAGCAGCGGTTTGCCCAAGTGACTAATCCGCCGATCGACCCCCTGCGGGAAAAATTGGTGATGTCTCTGGAAATGTATTTGGGCGAAAAGGGTAATTTGTTGGCAGCCAAGCCCGAATATGCCCACTTGCTCAAGTTGGAATCGCCGATACTGAACGAGACAGAATTGGATGCGATTCGCGCTTCGGAATTTCCCACCGCCGACTTATCCACTTTATTTGAAATCGCCACAGGGCCAGAAGGTTTAGCCGCAGCAGTTAAATCTTTGTGTGCCAAAGCAGCACAAGAAGTGCGAAATGGTAAAAAGATTTTGATATTGAGCGATAGATCTAGCAAACTGAGTGCAGAACTGACCTACATTCCGCCTCTCTTGGCCGTAGGGGCGGTACACCACCACCTGATTGCGTCAGGTTTGCGGATGAAAGCCAGTTTGATTGTAGAAACCGCACAGTGCTGGAGTACCCATCACTTTGCTTGTTCGATCGGCTACGGCGCGAGTGCCATCTGTCCCTACCTCGCCTTAGAAACAGTGCGGGCTTGGTGGCATAACCCCAAAACGCAAGGGATGATGGAAAGGGGCAAAATTACCCAATCTACGTTAATCAAGGCGGAAGCAAACTATCGCAAAGCCGTAGAAGACGGTCTGCTGAAGATTTTGTCGAAAATGGGGATATCTCTGCTATCAAGTTACCAGGGGGCGCAAATTTTTGAGGCTCTAGGTATTGGTGGGGATTTGTTGCAGTTGGGCTTTAAAGGTACTGCTTCTCGCATTGGCGGTTTGACGGTGGCGGAATTAGCTTCTGAAGTTTTGTCATTCCACTCCAAAGCATTCCCGGAATTGACAATTAAGAAGTTAGAGAACTTCGGATTTGTTCAGTACCGTCCGGGTGGGGAATACCACATGAACAGTCCGGAAATGGCGAAGGCGCTGCATAAAGCTGTTGCTGCTTTTAAAGCAGAGGATATAGAAAAATCCAAAATCCAAAATTCCCCCGCGTCCGACCATTACGAAGTTTACCGGAAATATATGGAAGGGCGTCCGGTAACTGCGCTGCGAGATTTGCTGGAATTTAAGAGCGATCGCGATCCGATACCTTTGTCGGAAGTGGAGTCGGTCGAGGAGATTGCCAAACGTTTCTGCACCGGGGGAATGTCGCTGGGTGCTTTGTCTCCAGAAGCACACGAAGTGTTGGCGATCGCGATGAACCGCATCGGCGGTAAGTCGAATTCCGGGGAAGGTGGCGAAGATCCTGTACGTTACAAAGTTCTGGATGATGTGGATGAAAACGGCTATTCCCCCACCTTGCCACACATGAAAGGTCTGCGGAATGGGGATACCGCATCCAGCGCCATCAAACAAGTAGCGTCGGGTCGCTTTGGGGTGACGCCAGAGTACTTGATGAGTGCCAAACAAATCGAAATTAAGATGGCG
>NZ_JACJUP010000807.1:0-3287 GCF_014748295.1 Planktothrix sp. FACHB-1355
TTGATCAAAATGCGATCGCACTTATCAGGATCTAAAAATTAAAAGTAATCTTCTAATTGCATTGTTCTACGTCTCTATTGAAATAGAATATTAATCTTATTATCTCACGATTTTTTCTTCTTAGAACCAGAAGAACCACCCTTCGATTTTATCTCCCCAAAAGTCGGCGACCACCAATGTTTTTGGGAAGTCCACCAAAACGCTACTTCCTTACAACCATTTTTCCGATTCTCAGCATTAGAACACCTCAACATTGTTTTAGTTTCCCCTGTCTTCTTATCAGTATAATTATGCTTTTCCAAAGGCGAACTGCAAACAGGACAGGGAAATTCACTTAAATCTTTTGTCTCAGGTGTTTTAGCTGCACGTTCCCCATAAGGTAACTCGTATTGCTTAGTTTTATCGTTCAAAAACATTACCGCGCCGCATCCATCTTTGCGTTTGTCGCAACTGAGGAAATGTCCGGCTTTTACCTTCTCCGATTTTGTTGGCACTTTCACCATTAGTTTATTGCATTTCGGACATAAAATCTCTGTACTTTCAGTAGATGATTTCTTACTTTCATTCCCAGAATCGGCAGTTGTTTTGCGTCGCCTTCCCGTCGCCTTTGTTGGTGCAATATTGGAAGTCGATCGAGTCTTCATTTGCTTGACTACTTCATTCTCATTACCCAATATTTCCGCTAAAGCATCAGCAGTTGTTTTGCGTTGTTTTCCTGTTGCTTTTGTTGGTGCAATATCTGAAGTCGATCGAGCCTTTTTTTGCTTCACTACCTCATTCTCATTCCCCAATATTTCCGCTAAAGGATCGGATTTACTTTTGCGTCCCTTCCCAGTCGTCTTTGCTGGCGCAAAATTATTGGATTTAGCGGTAGTTGTATATCCCTTTACCTGCTGAATTGCTTGCTTTAAAGCCGGATCGAAATATTCTCGATTCCAACTGGTAAGCCATTTTTCCCAATTCTGTTTTCCATCAGCAATTGCATCTAATTGCGATTCCATCTGCGCGGTAAATTCGGCTGCAATTAAATCTGGTAAAACTTTGGCTAAAAAATCATCCAATTCCATCCCTAAAGGAGTTGGCTGTAACTTACTTTTCGATAATTGCACGTATTCCCGCTCTTTCAAAGTTTTAATTGTAGGAGAATAAGTGCTAGGTCTACCTATTCCCTTCTTTTCCATTAATTGTACTAATTTCGGTTCCGTATAACGCGGCGGCGGTTGTGTTTGCTTCTTCTCGGATTTAGCATCTTTTAAATTAACTGTTTGTCCTTCTACCACATTTGGTAATTGCACATCTTCGCTGATATTATTCCAATAGCGGGTATAACCGGGAAAAATCAGCACTTGTCCTCGCGCTTCCCAAAAAATATCGGCAGATTGGGTAATAATCCGCGTTTTTGCTATTTGTGCGGGACGACACTGGGATGCAACGGCGCGATTCCAAATCAACTCGTAAAGGTTAGCTTCATCATCACTTAGTTGCGATCGCAATTGTGCGGGAATTCGGTTAACATCAGTAGGACGAATTGCTTCGTGCGCTTCTTGCGCTCCCTGTTTTGAACGGTGTCTAGTTGTTTTATCCGGTACGTTTTCCGGGTCGTTTGCTTGTAAATACTTTTGCACTGCATCACAAAATTGCTCGGATAATACTACCGAGTCGGTTCGCATATAAGTGATATGTCCAGCTTCGTAAAGTGACTGGGCAATTTTCATGGTTTGCTCTGGACTTTTATGCAGTTTCGCACCAGCAGCTTGTTGGAGGGTAGAGGTAATAAATGGTGCGGGAGGTGATTGATTTACTGTTTTCTTTTCAATTTTAATTATACTATGGGGATTGGCTTTGGCAATGGCTACTAATCTATCTGCTTCTTCTTGTGTTTTTACGCGATCGGATTCTGGTTTGGCGTCATTTTTACCAGCATCATCGGGTTCGGAATTTTCATCTTTAGCTGCTTTCAAACTAGCGCGATAAAACGCTTTGAATCCTTCTTTGTATTCTACCCAAACTGACCAGTAATCTTCCGGAACAAAGGCAATTATTTCTTTCTCTCTTTGGCAAATTAAATGAAGAGTGGCGCTTTGCACTCTTCCCATCGATTTCGCACCGTTTTTCAGTTGCCAAACTAAATGTTTGCTACCTTTATATCCGACTAATTTATCGAGACAATCTCTCGCTCTTCCGGCGGCGATTAAGTTTTGGTCGAGGGTGCGCGGTTTGGCGATCGCACTCATCACTGCCGCTTTAGTAATCTCGGTATAAGTAACTCTTTTCGGCTGTTTTAATCGCAGTTCTTGCGCTAAATGCCAACCAATTGTTTCGCCTTCTCGATCGGGATCTGTGGCAATGTAAATATCGGTTGCTTGCTTGACAGCTTGACGCAAATCGCTGAGGACTTTCTTACTGCGATCGCCTCTAATTTCGTAGCGACAATTTATGCGATCGTCTTCTAAATCAAATCCTAGCGAATCTTCCCCATCCTGTGCTAGTTCGCGGATATGACCCATACTAGCTTTGACAATCCAACCCGCACCCAGAATTTGACTTAATTTTTTTGATTTTCCCGGTGATTCTATCAGTAATAGCTTTGTCATGGGAGCATCTATTACTTGAGTTTATTTAATTTTACTATGATTTTTCTTTGGGTGGGCTGGGTTTTATATTTTTTTTACCGCAGATGCACGCAGATGTAGGCGTTAGCGAAGCGATTGCGAAGCAATTAGCCTTCCCGTAGGGTACGCAGATGAAGAGTAGAGATGAGATATATTAAGGATGCGATCGAACGACAAGCCAACTTATTTCTTCCGAGCTACAATATGAAAAATATGCCAGTGCTTTGGTTCTTGCAAAGCCGTTTTGCCATCTTCTTCTTCGATATTAAAAACCTCTATCTCAAAAGGTTCTAAAAATTTTTCCACCTGTGCTTGCGTGAAATGGGAATGGGTAGGAATCTTCGCCCAGTCATCTCGATCGCCAAACAATTGACCGCTGAAACGACCGCCAACACGAATACTTTGCACAATTTTATCCCACAATTGCGAAAAATATTCGGGCGGACAAAATGGCAGACAAAAACTACCATTAATTAAATCTGTTTCCGGCCAAGTAGTATCCTGAAATTTACCTAATTTGGTTTCCAATAATTCGACATTTTGCAAATCCGGACGCGCCAACATTCGCTCAAACGCTTCCGCATTTCCGTCAATTGCCAAAACTCGCCAACCCCGCCGCAGCAGTTCCACCGTATCGCGACCTTCCCCGCAACCCAAGTCTACCGCGAAGCGTCC
>NZ_JACJUP010000808.1:0-3276 GCF_014748295.1 Planktothrix sp. FACHB-1355
GATTGACAGGGTTTTCAGGTGACGGAGGTATGGAGAAACCGGGATTGGCAGAGGTTAGGGGCTTTGTGAGCGATCGAATTTTGTGGAATACTAAAGTACGATCGCACTTTCCTGTCGTGGCTTCTCGGAACCGTATGCGATCGTCCTTTTCAGCGATCCCGCATCCAAAACGTAAATTCGCACCGAATCTTCCGCAGGCTTAATCAACTTTTCAATTCTTTGTTGCAGCTTGACAAACTGAATCGCCGTCAAAAAACATTCAAAAACGCTATACTGACACCACTTTCCATAACCAGAAAGCAATTTGTGCAATCGATTCCGCCGCTTATTTGCCGCTTTATTATCCGGCAAATCGTAAATCACCAAATAAAATAAAGTATCCTTCATCGCAACACCAACGGTTTATAAGGTACACCCTCTTGCAAATAGCGACCCAGCAACCGCGCTTGTAGTTCGATCGCCCGTCGATAAGTGCAAACATAATCAAACACCGGATGGGTAAACTCACTATTCATCTTCTGTTCAAACGCTTGCAAAAAACGCTTGCGTCCATCATCAGAAAGTCGATAAGCACCCAAACTTTCCGTAAAATCATTTGGTTGAATTTCTCGCTTATTCAACACCGAAAACACCAAACTATCCGCCACCAAAGGACGAAATTCCTCCATCAAATCCAACACCATAGAAGGTTGTCCGCGACTAACTTCATGCAAATAACCAATATAAGGATCGAGTCCCACCACATGAACTGCTGCTGTTACCTGAACTCGCAACAATCCATAAGCAAAACTCAGCAAAGAATTCACCGGATCGGTAGGAGGACGGCGATTTCGGTTGGGAAAAGACCAAGGTTCTTTCAAAATAGCCGACCAATCAGCAAAATAATCCTTAGCGGCGATACCTTCAACCCCTCGCACCTCATCCAAAGTTTTCTTTTGCGCTACTAATTTCTTATGACTTTTCAGCGGACTATCGCTAATTTTTTGGCGATACAAAACCGTATATTGATTTTGAATTTTAGCCGTGACAATTGCCTTCACCAATTGCAATCGCCGTTCCGTATCTCGATACAATTCAAACTGCGCCAACCGCAAAGCACCATTGCGAGAATAACCCGGTAAAGCACTCCCCAAATATTTACCAAAAATCGAAAGGTAGTGAACTGGTATACCCAATTCCAAAGCATAAGTCAAAGCATCCCCCGTTACTTGCGGATTACCCATTAAAACAACTTGTTTTACCGTTTGGGCAGGAATTGATTGCTTTTTCCAACTGCCATCTTCCTGTTTTATAGCAACAGTAAAAGCTTCGTAGTTCTTATTCAAAATTGCTTCCGGTTGCGTAACGTAAAGTACAGACATTGTTTAGACTCCTTCCCGTAATAATTGTTTAACTTCCAAAGGCAGACAAATGCCGATTAAACTGCAAGCTTTGCATTTTTTAGAATGATCGATCGGTGATGGAATTTTGCCAGACGCAGTTTGATGCGCTGCCAAAATAGCTTCTTGAGTCATTTGTCGTAACTGTGGTGTAAACTTAACTTGTTGCCGTCTGCGATTGCCGTGATAAAAAATTTCACCATAAGCAATCTCTCTTCCCGTGCGTTCTTCCAAACACAAAGCAGCCGCACATAATTGAAAATGATCGTTGAGATGTTGTGCCATTTTTCCCTTTTTATATTCCAAGGGAATCAGTTGACCATCTCGTTCTTCCACTGCATCGATAATGCCGCTAACTTTTAGACTTTCACTCCATACCCACTGCTGGCGATGAATTAGAATATCGCCCTCCATAGAAGTGCCTTCTTGGTTGATATTTTCATGTAGATAACGCCCGATAATAATATGTTCGTTATCCTCCATTTCGCCTAGTTGATATTCTAGGTAAAATCGTCTGGGGCAATATTCCCAAGCGTTGAGATAAGCTAAAGAAAGGTAATTTTCATTCATCTCCAATCACCTATGAGTAATTTCAGATTGCCAATCGCAGATTTCAGATTTTAAATTTGAAATCTGAAATTTCTTAATGAATCAACTTTGTCTGGCCCATACCCATCGACGTTTTCCTCCCGACACCCGCAAAAAAAGCAAAATGTGCTAAAATATTGGCAATTCGCGCTTGTTCCGCATCGGGAAAACGGTATTTAACCCATCCTTTTGCTCCAATTTCAGCGCCGCCTTCCATTTTCAAAGCATGGGTTTCTAACTGATAAGCACAAACTAAACTTTGCCAGGAGATCGCATCAATTTTTAGTGCTTCTGGCGCAAAGAAATTCCAACGTCTTTGCAGGCTGAAAAATACTAATTCAGGTAAAGGGAAAGGCTGGATATATTGAGTTTGTTTGAAACTGGTAGGCGAGAGGAATTCCAGCGTGATTTCGTTGGCAGAATTTGGCAATTTAGCCAACATTCCATAATCAGCAGAACCAACCCAAGGATGAGTTCCCGGCAAGGAATAAAACCCTTTAATTGTAAAGGTAAATTTGCCCAGAGTAATCGGTTCGTTTCCCCACTGTTCTATCCCACTTAAAAGCGGATCGATGAGACTACCATTTAACAAACTAATGCGGAAATAAAATTCATCTCCCGGTCGAATTCCCGATGGGCGACGATTGCCAATTAAACCGGATAAACTAATCGGAGATTCTTGACTTTCATGGACGAATTCAGCCACATTTGGATCGCCTTTATTTAACCATTGCAAAACCTGAGCGTGAATTGCTCGTCCTAAAGTCTGGGGTAAATATCCTCGATCTACTGCGCCTAATTGTACGACGATCGCATACAAATTAAAAGATTTAGGAGACTGCAACTGCATTAATTCCATAAGATACACCCTTGGGTAAACAAAATTGTTTCGGTAATTCCTTAAAGCCTTGCCAATTATCTTCTTTCGACACTTCCCAATATTCACCGATTAATTGCGCTTGACTGACTAAACTAACTGGTGGCATGACAATTCGGTTGTACAATAATAAACGGGAAGAACGAGGTAAATCAATGGGATTTAAAGGATGCTGACAAATATATTCCCCCGACTTCACTTTAATTCCAGATGCCGGAATTATCCGAGCTTCAACTTGCACTTTAGCCGCCCATTTCCCTAACCGTATCCAATGAGGAATTTCTATCTCTTTTTCGGCTATAATAAAAGTTTGATAGTAACTACCAACCGCTAATTCTTTCGCTCGACCAATGTTAGCCGGATAATTGCGTTTGGCATTACCCTCACCAAACCGTTCCGATCTCCCGTAATACTTAACTTGAGCCGCTTTAA
>NZ_JACJUP010000809.1:0-3304 GCF_014748295.1 Planktothrix sp. FACHB-1355
TTCCAAAAAGAGTCCACTATGAGCAGAATTAATCGGGAAGAAGTAAAAAGAACTGCTGATGTTCATCGCGCTAACATCCAAAAGAGACTGGAGCAGCGCCTGGAAGTCGCTAGATCGAAGGGTGACGAAAATTTGATCCGCTTGTTGGAACAAGAAATGCAGCAGCTTTAGGAAGTAGGGTGGGCAATGCCCACCCTACTGCTTTTTGGAGTTACCGACCTCCTACCACAACATTTTTGATGCGGATGTGTGGCCCACCGACACTTACAGGCAGGGGCATTTGTCCGCCCTTACCGCAACCGCCGTTGAGATAAACCGAATCATTGCCGATCGCTTCAATATCTTTAAGAGTTTGGAAAACATTACCCGTCAGAGTGACATCGCTGACGGGTTCTGCTATTTTGCCATTGCGAATCATGTAACCTTCAGCTGCGGCAAAAGTAAACATCTCGCCGTTAGTTTGTCCGCCCAACATCCGCACAGCATAGACGCCTTCCTGGATATCGGCAATCATCTCATCAAAAGAGTGTTCCCCCGCTTCGATCGCGGTATTGGTCATCCGCACGATCGGCGGATGGGTAGCATTGATCGCACGCGCATTGCCGGTAGGTTTTTCTTGGAGTTTAGCAGCAGTTTCGCGGTTATGCAGGCGTTGAGTGAGGATACCCTTTTCGATCAAATATTTGCGCTGACCCGGAACGCCTTCATCATCATACTTGAGAGAACCCGGTAATCCTGGCAAAGTCGCATCGTCTACTACATTGAGCTGTTCGATCGCCAAAGGTTTGCCCAAACTCAGCAATTCCTGCATTCGCGGATTTTCGTAAACAAAATCTGCTTCCGAAAGATGACCGAAAGCTTCGTGAATGAAAACACCGGAAAGGTAAGGGTCTAAAACTACAGTATATTGACCGCCTTTAACAGATTTTGCTTCCAACTGACGGATAGCCCGTTGGGCAGCACCTTGGACTCGCGCTTCGATTCCCACCAGAGCATTATAATCCGATCGAGAGTGGAAGGATTCGTATCCTTGTCGCACCAAACCGCCTTCTCCTCTAGCAATCGCACCGAAACCGGCTTGAATGTCTAACCTTTCTTGGGCGATGCAGGTGCCGATCGAATTGACAAAATAGGTGATGCCAAAGCGATCGCGATAATTTACTGAAGTGGTTTGAATGCGCGGGTCAAATTCCAGCAACAGCTGATTGTACCCTTCCATTAAACGGCGTTTTTCTGCTAAAGAAACTCCTCTAGGATCGAGTCCGAGTTCGGCAGTAACATAGTCTTTAATTGGTTCGATCGGTGCTAAAACAGTAGTTTCTTTACCCACCAGTTTGGCTTGGGAAATAGCTTCTTCAATTCGCTCTTTTAATTCTGCCAAACCGTTAAAAGTAACAAAACTCCAGCCGCCGTTATGACAAGCGCGAATACCGCCAGCAAGAGTAAAACCGCGATCGACCGCATCCAGTTGTGGGCCACGAAAAGTTATGGCAGTTGATTCGCTTTGTTCTAATCGAATTTCCAGATAATCAACGCGATCGCGGTAAGGGGCGATCGTCTCAAGTAACCGATCCTGCATGGAATTGTTCACGCGCTTAATACTTCCTTTCCAGACTGATTTGCCACTTGCTTCACAATTTCTTCTTTTAGTCTAGAACTTCTCTGGTGACTATCTGTTACGTGAGCTATCTTCGATAATGTCGATAGCGGTGCCAATGCAACATATTAGAAACACAAAAATGCCTACTATCCAAATACCGATGCGGTCTTGGCAGTACTTTGCCTCTGTTGGCCTAGTGGCCGTTGTCCACTTCGGCGCAGCTTACTCAATCACTTTAATTCCCAATCTGAAACTGGAATGGGAGATTGTACCTATATGGCCGCCCACAGGGGTTAACGTAGCTGCACTTGTGTTGCTGGGATCGCGGATATTGCCTGGAATCGCACTAGGTCATTTTTTTTTCTACTTGTGTTTTGCCACAAAGTGGACTGTTGCCGCTACCACTGCCTTGATTATTACGCTGCAAGCATGGGTAGCAGCGAAGTTGCTTAACCGCGTTGGTTTCCATCCTGCTTTAAATCGCCTGCGAGATGTTTTGGGATTGGTAATAGTGGCAGCACCGCTATCCTCGTTTGTGGGTAATAGCATTGCGATCGTCAGTTTATCTTTGTTATCCGGGAGCTCACTTTGGTCAAAGTGGTGGAGTTGGTGCCTTGGCGATATCATTGCCATTTTGATTGTGACGCCAGTGTTACTAACGTGGTGTCACTCGATTTTAGATTTTAGATTTGGGATTTTGGATTGGCGTTTGTCGAACCAATGTAAAAACTCAGAAACTCACCAGCAAACTCACAATTTTACATTTAAAATTTCCCATCTAAAATTAATGGAATTCGCTGTTTGGCTGGCGCTGCTTATCGGGGTAAATTGGATAGTATTTTGCTCTAAAACCAGCCTAAAAATTGCCGATTATCCCCTGGAATATTTACCTTTTACTTTAGTAATTTGGGCAGCATTTCGTTTCGGGCAAACAGGAACTTCGCTGTCAGCATTTGTAGGTTCTACTATTGGCATTTTTGGAATATCAAGAGGCGATGGCCCATTTTTAATAATGGAAAGTAATATCAATAGCAGTATCCTTTACCTACAAGCTTTCCTAGCAGTTGAAGCCATCACAGGTCTGATTTTAACCGCTACTGTGAACGAGCGTCAGCAATCGGAACATAAATTTAGAGAACTCGCCCAAACGCTTGAGAGCAAAGTGCAAGAAAGAACATTAGAACTGGAGCAAAAAAATGAAGAACTGGCAAAATCTTTTCGGAAATTGCAAGAAACCCAACAGCAACTGATTCAATCAGAAAAAATGTCAAGTTTGGGCCATTTGGTTGCAGGTATCGCTCACGAAATCAATAACCCAGTCAATTTTATCCACGGCAACCTTACCCACATCAATAACTATACCCAAGATTTGTTAGAAGCGATCGCACTGTATCAAGATCGATATCCCCAAGCTAGTCCCAGAATTCAAGAGCGGCTTGAAGAAATAGATTTACACTTCCTTCAAGAAGACATTGGCAAAATTTTGTCCTCTATGAAAGCGGGAACCGAACGCATCCGGCAGATAGTTTTATCTTTAAGAAATTTCTCGCGCCTGGACGAAGCTGAAATGAAGAAAGTAGACATTCACGAAGGAATTAAAAGTACGTTGTTGATTGTGCAACATCGCTTGCAAAATGATCGTACCTACAATTATCGAATTCAGGTGAACGAGCAATATAGCGAACTGCCCGCAGTGGAATGCTA
>NZ_JACJUP010000081.1:0-11263 GCF_014748295.1 Planktothrix sp. FACHB-1355
AGGAGAGATTAAAAATTATTTAGAAGGAGGTGTGAAAGTAGCTGCAAAAGCAGCACAAATTGGTGGTGCGCCAATATTAGCATGGCTCGGTGGTGGCGCACTAGCTGCGGGTGGTGGTGGCGTAGCTCTTGGAACAGTTGTGCTGGGTGGTGCTGTTATACTTCCAGCTTTGGTGATTGGCAGCTTATTATTTAGCCAAAAAAACGCCGAGTCTGCTGAGTACGAAGCTAAATTAAATCAGGCAATTACAGATATAAAATCTGCTACAAAGTTTGCAGAGGAGATCAAACAACGGATTATTGCCTTAAGAGATACACTTAAATCTCTTGACTCTCAAGCTGTTGAAGGTATTAACCAATTACAATCTCGACCTTTTGATGCCACAAGAGATGCAGAAAAGTTTCAACAAGTAGCACTTTTGATGAAAGGACTTGTAGAAACTTTGAAAACTCCTGTTTTAAACAGCGAAGGAAAACTGAATCTTGGCACTGTAACCATTATCGAAAAATACTGTAACTTACCAGGCAAATAAACATGGTAGCTAAAAAAGTTCCTGTAGAAGTAATGGGTGCTGGCGTATTAAATCCAGCTTTAGCCCCTTCCCAATGCTTACGGGCTATTGTTGAAGCTTACACTGAATACAAAATAGTTGCCGAGCAAGAAAAGACTAACCGCCGTGAAATTGCGGCATGGGAAAAAGCAACAGTTGCTAATATTCAAGCTCAACGAGATGCTTTGATAAAGTATCTGAAACTCTCATTTGATGAACGAGCCAAAAACTTTAGTTTTCTGTTTGAAAAAGTAGACCAAGCAATAGCTGATGGTAATCCAAATCAGTTAGCTTTGGCAATCAATTCAATTACAGAGATCGCTAAATCTAGCCCATTCAAAGACATTGCTGATTCGTCATTTGTGCAAGCAGCACTCGATGATCCTGATCATGAATGGACTATCTAAACTTGTGCAAAAGATAGAAAGATAAATGGCGATCGCATTTTTCAGTTTTGGGGAGAGTGCGATCGCTCTTTTTCTAAACTAAAATTCAATCAATTAACTCACCCTCACAAAGAGTTATAATCGTATTGATAAAAGCCTTTAATTCAGGACAAGCTTTTATTGAAACCATCAAATTATTTCCTCTTAAAATACTTGCTCCATCGCGAGGCTTATTGTAACTTCTGCGTCCGCCTGATTCAAATATTTTTCTAATCCGCTTAGATGGTGGATTATTATGATTAACCTGTTCGGGAGAACCACTAGGCGCTGATTTATTATGTCCAGCTTTCTTTTGAATGGTTGACCAAAAAGGTAACAACCAAGCTTCAAAATCATACTGTGCAGCATGAGGATAAAAATTCGGATTATTTCCCACCCATTCAGCCATTTTAACCTTAGCATCTGCGGCATCTACAAAATCATTTTTACCTGTATAAACATCTGTTAATGCAATCACGGCATCACAAGCATCTTTGCCACTCAGTAGATTTTCAACTTGACGTTTAAGTTTATTTTCTTTAGGAATACGACCATCAAATTTTACAAATTTTAATTTTGGCATTCTTTTTTCCAAGCAAGAGCTAAGAAAATTTACTAGGAAAGGCTTAAAAACATTTTCAGTTTCTCCCTCAACCAAAATGGCAATTTTCATGGTTGCCCCCCAATCAAATTCATAGCCCAAATTTCATCCAAACTATATTCCTCTAACCATTTTTCTAAATCTAAAGAATCCGCCCAAGTCATCGTTGTTAACCCATCTTCAGCATCACAAACTAGAACCTCGTTAGGTTCTAAAAATCGAATCAATCTATCGGAGTGAGTGGCAACAATAAGCTGAGTGCGTTGGGAAGCTTCTCGCATTAAATGAACTAACAATCTCAATAACTCTGGATGCAAACTTACTTCCGGCTCATCAATGAGAGTAACAGATGTTAAATCACGACTTTGTAAAAGAGTAACTAACCAAATAAATCGCAAAGTTCCTTCAGAAAGTTGATCCATATAAAGAGGTTGAGAAAAATTTTTATCCTTCCAAGTCATTGCCAAAGTTCCTGCTGCTACTGGTGGAAAACTCAACCTTTCAAAATCAGGAAAAGCCGCCGCAAGTGTATCTTCTACTATTTCAAATCTATCCCTGTCTGTCTCGCGCAAATAATAAAGGCAGGAAACTAAATCTTCCCCATTAAATCCGGGTAATTTTGCCGGACGCATTGCTTGAGGTAAACGCATTGGACTTCTGGGAGCAACATTCAATTCCCAGGCTCTATAAAAACTACATAAAGCTAATTTTTTTCGCAAAGTCTCTGGTTCTTTGTACATTTTGGGAACCTGAGAAAGGGAAGTTTCTAAAGGGTTATGTTCCCAATTTGGGCGCAATAGTCTTTCATATTCTGGATCGTAATATTTAATATCTAAACCGCGAGAATCAATATACTTAAAAGGTGCAGTGGCAGCGAGATTTCGCTGTTGGGTTAAAGTTTCTACAGCAATTTCATAAAACTGACCTTTACTAGCAAGTTGAAGACAGTAATTCAACGGGTTTTGGTTTTCTACAGGCATTGACAAAGATATGCTCATACTATCGGCTTTATCTCTTGTCAACATTTGATTAAGACCGCTAAATTCGGAAATTTTTGACTGTAATTGACCATTTGCAGAAGCTGCCAAGAGGGAGAATATTTCTAAAAAAGAGCTTTTTCCGATACCGTTAGCGCCAATCATAACGGTGAGAGGTCGCAGTTCGATTTCAATTGAAAATAAGCGACGGAAACCTTTAACACTGATGCTTTCAAACGAATTCATATTATTTCTTTCATCTCATCTTGTATTTTGGCGGGAAATCGCTGCTAAAATTGCGATCGCACGCTAGGATGATCGGTAATTTTCCCTTTTTTCTATGATAACTCAAAAGGCAGTCCCATTTTCGCTTCTCTCGCCTGAAGGTGCAAAGGTAATTATCGGTGGTTTGGGAGATTCTATCATCCCGACGCCGATCGCACCTACCCCTAATACTTTATTTGGGCCAAGAGGTATTTGTTTAGTTGCCGATCGTTCTTTGTGGGTGGCGGATACGGGACATCATCGTTTGTTAGGATGGCGATCGCATCCTGAATCAGACAATCAACCTGCGGATTGGATTATCGGACAACCAGACTTTTTTAGTGAAGGGAAAAATGCTAAAGGTAATCCAACTGCTTCTACTCTCAGCGTTCCCACTGGAATTTGTATTTGTGGTGAAGGTTTAGCTGTTGCTGATGCTTGGAATCATCGCGTTTTGATTTGGAAAAAAATCCCAGAAGATAGTAATATTCCTGCTGATATCGTGTTAGGACAAGCTGATTTTTCGCAAGGGGAACCAAATCGGGGATTTATGGATACGGCGTGCGATCGCTTGCATTGGTGCTATGGTGTTTTCTATTATGAAGGTAAGTTATTTGTTGCTGATACTGGAAATCGTCGAGTTTTGATTTGGAATCAGTTACCAGAGACTAACGGACAACCTGCGGATTTAGTTTTAGGACAACCCGATTTTACCTCTCGCAATGAGAATGGGGGCGGAACACCGACGGCGGCGAGTATGCGTTGGTGTCACAGTATGGCAATTTGGCAAGGTAATTTGGTAGTGGCGGATGCTGGAAATAATCGGATTATGTTGTGGGAAGGAATTCCTACAGAAAATAATACTCCCTGCGTGGCGGTGTTAGGGCAGTCTAGTTTTGACAAAGTAGAACTGAATCGAGGGGTTTACTTTCCTACTGCGGCTAGTTTAAATATGCCTTATGGGGTGACAGTAGCGAAAGATTGGTTATTAGTTGCTGATACTGCTAATTCTCGCTTATTAGGTTGGAAATATTTGGCAGATTTGCGCCTGCTTCACGGTACAGATGCGAATGCTTTAATCGGACAACTTGATTTTCAAAGCAAGGGAGAAAACCGAGTTTACGGTTTACCGATGCGAGATAGTCTTTGTTGGTGTTATGGGGTGCTGGTTTGTGGCGATAAAGTTGCGATCGCTGATTCGGGAAACAATCGAATTTTACTGTGGGATTTGGAATAAATCTTGATTTATACCACGCAAACGTCGCAATGGAAAGTATTGCAAGCTACCTTCCCTATCTTACCATGAATTTTACGATCGAAAACAGATGCTAAGAAAGTTTGAAATTTTGGTCACTCTGACTTGCGATCGCTTAAATATAAGGTAGGAGAACAAGAAAATAATTTTTCCCTAACTCCCAACAGATTTAACCATCTGTAGACCCCGCCTTAAAGCTGAGTCTACATCTGTGTTCATCTGTGTTCATCTGTGGTAAAAAATCCCAAATTTGGGAATAGTTTAACTTATCCTCTTCTAAAAATAAGATTCTAACTTCTAACAGAATGATAACCGATATTAACAACCCAAATTTAAATATAGCTGAAGAAATTCGAGTACGCGGTACAGTCCAAGGCGTAGGATTTCGTCCTACAGTTTATCGCCTTGCTAAACTTGGCAGTTTGTGCGGTGAAGTATGTAATGATGGCGAAGGCGTACTGATCCGAATTGTGGGAACTGCTGAAGCTGTAGAAACTTTTATTGACAAACTACAAAAAGAATGTCCGCCATTAGCAAAAATTGAAGCGATCGCACGTTCTCCTCTCTCTCATCCACCAACTTACACCGATTTTACCATTACTCAAAGTATCAGCAATCAAGTTAAAACCAGCATTACTCCCGATGCAGCAACTTGTCCTGAATGTAAAGCCGAAATATTCGATCCTTTTAGTCGTTGGTATCGCTATCCTTTCACTAATTGTACTCACTGCGGCCCTCGTTTAAGCATCGTTCGCGCTATTCCTTACGATCGCCGTAACACCAGTATGGCTAATTTTACTATGTGTTCGGATTGCACGAAAGAATATGCAGATGTAACAAATCGCCGATTTCACGCCCAACCTGTCGCCTGTCATATTTGCGGCCCAAAAGCTTGGCTAGAACGGGCAGATGGCAAACCCATTGTATCATATATGTTCTCGATGTTGGATGATGTGGATGCAGTTTGCACCCTGTTACAACGAGGAGAAATTATTGCGATTAAAGGTATTGGTGGGATTCATCTCGCTTGTGATGCTACCAACGAAACCGCAGTACAAAAACTTAGAGAACGCAAGCATCGCTATCATAAACCATTTGCTTTGATGGCAAAGAATTTAGAAATTATCGATAAATATTGTTTTATTGATGAGTTAGAAAAAAAACTGTTACAAAGTGCGGCTGCTCCAATTGTACTATTACGATTGAAAGACAGCAGAGAAGAAATTTCAAAACCTATTGCTGCTTCCGTCGCCCCTAATATTAAATCTCTCGGTTTCATGTTGCCTTATACACCGTTGCACCATCTGATTTTGCGGCGCATGGAACGTCCGATCGTTCTCACCAGTGGCAACATTTCCGATGAACCACAATGTATTACTAATGAAGTAGCAAAAGACAAGTTGAGTCAAATCGCTGATTATTTTTTACTACATAACCGAGAAATTGTCAATCGAGTTGATGATTCGGTGGTGAAAGTAGTAAGAAATCGACTGCAAATCCTACGTCGCGCTCGCGGTTATGCCCCCGCGCCAATCCGCCTGCCATCGGGATTTGAACAAGCTCCTCCTATTTTAGCAATGGGGAGTGAATTAAAAAATACTTTTTGTTTGTTGCGGGAAGGAGAGGCAATTTTATCGCAACATTTGGGTGATTTAGAGAATGCAGCAGCGCTGACGGCTTATCGCGAAACATTGGAACTGTATTTGCATTTGTTTGAACATAAACCAGACGCGATCGCACTCGATCTGCATCCCGAATATCTCTCTACCAAATTAGGTAAAGAATTGGGAGTCGAGCGAATTTATTCGATTCAACATCATCACGCCCATATTGCCGCTTGTATGGCCGAAAATGGGATAAAATTAGAAACTAAACCGATTTTGGGAATTGCGTTAGATGGTTTAGGCTATGGTGAAGATAGCACGCTTTGGGGTGGCGAATTTCTATTAGCAGACTATCGCAGTTACCAAAGATTGGCAACTTTTAAACCTGTTGCTATGCTAGGAGGAGAACAGGCAATTTATCAACCTTGGCGGAATACTTACGCTCACTTGATGGCCGGATTTAATTGGGATGAATTGGCGGTAAGATATAGGGAATTAGAAATTGTGAATTTTTTAGACCGACAACCGCGATCGCTCTTAAATCAAATGTTAGCAAAAGGAATTAATTCTCCGTTAGCTTCTTCCGCTGGACGCTTGTTTGATGCGGTAGCGGCTGCTTTAGGAATTTGTCGAGATTTAGCTAGTTATGAAGGACAAGGAGCAATCGAATTAGAAGCTTTAGTTGATAATATTAGTGAGGAAACAGGATATCCTTTTGAAATTATCTCTGCGCCGATTTTCTATTTAGAACCCCGTCCGATGTGGCAAGCATTATTAACAGATTTACAAACAGGGGTTTGCCAGAGTGCGATCGCGACGAGATTTCATCTTGGACTAGCAAAAGCGATCGCATCTATGGTAGTTAGGTTGCAGGAAACTCACTCTTTTACTCAGGTTGCTTTAACAGGAGGTGTCTTTCAAAATCAGGTATTATTAGAACAGGTTAGCCAGCAACTAAATGTGATGGATTTAACAGTTTTAACCCATAGTTTAGTGCCAGCTAATGATGGTGGATTGTCTTTAGGACAAGTTGCGATCGCCGCCGCAAAATCAATTCAAAAAGGTATAAAATGAAAATAAACTTTTCTTTTGATTGAACACGGGAAATATGAAGACTTTTACGGCAATTGTTGAACGAGATCTTGATACAAAACTCTATGTAGGTTATGTCCCTGGATTTCCGGGAGCCCATTCCCAAGGAGAAACTTTAGATGAACTACAAGAGAATCTCCGTGAAGTAATTGAGATGCTTTTAGAAGACGAGAATCTTTTAGTTAAGTGCGTACAATAAAAATTTTCCAATTACAATAGGTAACGTAAAATGTGTTTAGGAATCCCCGGTCAAATAATCGAAATCACAGACATCAAAAACAAACTCGCCACCGTTGATATTAGCGGCGTAAAACGTCAAGTTAATATCGCTTGCATCGTCGATGATACCCATCCCGTCGAATCTTGTTTAGGAGATTGGGTATTAGTCCACGTCGGTTTCGCCATGCAACGAATAGATCCAGACGAAGCAGCCGAAACCCTAAAATTACTCGAAGAACTAGCAGAAATTCAAGAATCATTAACCATAAGCAACTAAAGTCTTAATCCCAACCATAAAGCTACCTGTTTATCTTCCTTCATCTGCGTTTATCTGCCTTCATCTGCGGTAAAAAAAACCATGAAATATATCAACGAATTTCGCGACCCCCAAAAAGCCCAAATATTAATCGAACAGATTCGGCAAATCAGCCAACAAATTGCCACCGACAAACCCATTAAAATCATGGAAGTTTGCGGCGGACATACCCATGCCATTTTTAAATATGGATTAGAAGATTTGTTACCAAAAACGATCGAACTCGTTCACGGCCCGGGCTGTCCAGTCTGTATAATGCCAAGAGGTAGGCTAGATGATGCGATCGCACTCGCACAACAACCCAATGTTATTTTTACAACCTTTGGCGATGCGATGCGAGTTCCCGGTTCCAAATATAGCTTGCTGCAAGCGAAAGCAAATGGTGCAGATATTCGCATGGTTTATTCGCCTTTAGATGCGCTGCAAATTGCCAAACAAAATTCCGATAAAGAGGTAGTATTTTTTGCGATCGGCTTTGAAACCACCGCACCCAGCACTGCTTTAACAACACTGCAAGCAGAAAGCGATCGCATACAAAATTTCAGCCTATTTTGCAATCACGTTTTAGTTGTACCAGCATTAGAAGCACTATTAGCTAACCCCGATTTGCAATTAAATGGATTTGTTGGCCCAGGTCATGTTAGCACCGTAATTGGTACAGAACCTTATCGAATTATTGCCGAAAGATATCACAAACCTGTCGTCGTTTCTGGGTTTGAACCTTTAGATATTTTGCAATCAATTTGGATGGTAGTTAAACAATTAGCAGAAAAACGTTGTGAGGTGGAAAATCAATATAGCCGCTTGGTGAATTCAGCGGGTAATGCTGTTGCTTTGGATGCGATGCAACGGGTATTTGAAGTAAGAGAAATGTTCGAGTGGCGCGGATTGGGTGATATTCCGTTGTCTGGGTTGAAAATGCGTTCGGAATATGCGTGTTTTGATGCGGAGGCGAAATTTACTTTTCCAGGTAAGCAAGTTGCAGATCACAAAGCTTGTCAGTGTGGGGAGATTTTAAAAGGCGTGATGAAACCTTGGCAGTGTAAGGTTTTTGGGACTGCTTGTGTTCCCGAACATCCCCTTGGTGCTTGTATGGTTTCTTCGGAAGGGGCTTGTGCTGCTTATTATAAATATGGGCGTTTATCGATCGAGCGGGAAGAGGTGAAGGTTAATTAGATCTGGGTTTTTTTAACCACAGATATCCACAGATGAACACAGATGAACACAGATGTTAGCGCAGTTTTTGGGTGGATAAATTTACGTTTTTTTACCACAGATGTATGCAGATGAACGCAGATGTTAATGCAGTCTTTTGGTGGAGAGATTTACGTTTTTTTACCACAGATATCCACAGATGAACACAGATAAACACAGATGTTAATGCAGTCTTTTGGTGGGGAGATTTAGTTGTTTTTTATGGATATTTCTCGTTGGAAAATGCGACAAGGTAAGAAAAAATTTCAGGAACGCACTGTTACTTTAGCGCATGGTAGTGGTGGTAGTGCGATGCGCGATTTGATTGATGATGTTTTTGTGGGTAGTTTTGATAATCCTACGCTGTCGCTGTTGGAGGATCAGGCGCGAATTGATTTAGGGAGTTTAATGTTGTTGGGCGATTGCCTCGCGTTTACCACTGATTCTTATGTGGTTACTCCTTTGTTTTTTCCTGGTGGTGATATCGGTAGTTTGGCAGTTAATGGTACTGTTAATGACTTATGTGTTAGCGGGGCTAAACCGCTTTTTCTGAGTTGTAGTGTGATTTTGGAGGAAGGTTTAGAAATTGATATTCTTCGTCGAGTTGTTGATAGTATGAAAGCGGCTGCTTTGGCGGTGGGCGTGCAAATAGTGACGGGAGATACTAAAGTTGTTCCTCGCGGTTCTGCTGATAAGTTATTTATCAATACTACTGGTATTGGTGTGATTAAAACGGGCGTTTCTCCCGCTGCTTTCCAAATTCAACCAGGGGATATTATTTTAGTTAATGGTTCTTTGGGGGATCATGGTGCTGCTATTTTGGTAGCGAGGGGAGAGTTATCTTTGGAAACTGATATTCAAAGCGATTGTCAACCTTTAAATGGGTTAGTTGATGCGATCGTTTCAGTTTGTCCAAATGTGCGGGCGATGCGGGATGCTACTCGCGGCGGATTGGCTACAGTATTGAATGAGTTTGCCCAAAGTGCTAATGTGGGAATTCGTTTGCATGAGTCAGCTATTCCGGTTAGAAAAGAGGTAGCTGGAATGTGTGAGTTGTTGGGATTCGATCCGCTTTATTTGGCAAATGAAGGTAAGCTAGTAGTGGTAGTTCCGCCTGATTCAGCAGATGAGGTTTTGGCGGCGATGCGATCGCATTCCGCTGGCAAAGATGCTCGGATTGTTGGCGAAGTTATTGCCAATCCTGCGGGGGTGGTATTGCTGAAAACTGAATTTGGTACAGAACGAATCGTTGATATGTTAGTAGGCGAACAATTGCCGAGGATTTGTTGAATGCACGAATTAGGAATTACCCGAAATATTGTTGCGATCGCCACCGAACACGCATCTGGTTCTAGGGTAAAACGAGTATCTCTAGAAATCGGACAACTAACCGCTATTTTACCTGATTCGATCCGCTTTTGTTTCGATGTTTGTTGTCAGGAAACATTGCTAGAAGGAGCAAAATTAGAAATTATTGAAATTCCCGGTTTAGCCCGTTGTCGTCAATGCCAAACAGAGGTTACTTTAGAAATGCCATTCGGTATTTGTCCCTCTTGCGGTAGTAGCGATTTAGAAATTTTTCAAGGTGAAGAACTTAAAATTAAGGAATTGGAGTTAGAAGAATTATGTGTGTAACTTGCGGCTGTTCTGATGATGCTAACGTAACTGTTACCAATCCCCAAACCGGAGAACATACTCATGTTTTAGCTGACGGTACGGTTGTTTCCCATTCCCATCACCACGAACATTCTCACGAACATCATCACGAACATCCTCATACCCATTCTGTTGCCACTGAAAATGCCCAATTACACGCTAAAATGCACGGCACAACAGTTAGTTTAGAACAAAATATTTTAGCCAAAAATGATTTGTTGGCAGCCCAAAATCGCGGTTGGTTTAAAGGTCGAAATATCTTAGCACTTAACTTAGTTAGTTCTCCGGGTTCGGGAAAAACAACGTTGTTGGCGAGAACGATTGAAGATTTAAAAGACAAAGTTGGAATTAGTGTAATTGAAGGCGATCAAGCTACTACTAATGATGCCGATCGCATTAAAGCTACAGGTTGTCCTGTCATCCAAATTAATACGGGTACGGGTTGCCATCTGGATGCAAATATGGTAGAACGAGGATTGCAAGAACTCAATCCTCCTCTGAATTCAATTGTGATGATTGAAAATGTGGGAAATTTGGTTTGTCCGGCTTTATTTGATTTAGGAGAAACTGCCAAAGTTGCGATTTTGTCAGTCACAGAAGGAGAGGATAAACCAATTAAATATCCATATATGTTTCGTGCCAGTCAGGTGATGATTATCAATAAAATCGATCTATTACCTTACGTGCAATTTAATGTCGATCGCTGCATTGAATATGCACGTCAAGTTAATCCCCACCTACAAGTATTTCAAGTATCTGCCACAACCGGAACGGGCTTAGATGCTTGGTATCGTTGGTTAGGTGTTTAGATCGTCTTATACCCAAACATTGGATATCTCCAAAAATTCTTGTGGGGTAGGCATCCTGCCTGCCGAGAGAGATTCTTTGAGAGGAAATCTCTATTGTAGAGACGTTTCATGAAACCTCTCTACAGCCGATTGCCATAAAGGGGATTATAACAACTCTGTCAAAAAGCAGCCTTCTATGAAACAAAAATACCCCGCCACAGCGCAAGCTTGGCGGGGTATTCTCAACAACAATTACTTATCAAAAGCCAATGACTGATGACTACTTAGTTTCAGAGAATTCAGCGTCAATGACATCATCACC
>NZ_JACJUP010000810.1:0-3338 GCF_014748295.1 Planktothrix sp. FACHB-1355
CATATTCATTCGCAGATATTTGAAACTGGTAGGGTATATTTACTAGCTGGTCTTCATTAGGAATACCGAAGCCATTAGGCTCGGTTGTATCTTGCCAGTTTATGATATGACAGCGCAGACTTTTACTTTGATTGTTAATAACTTCTTCAGCCTTTAACTGTGATAAATCGCGCAGCCTTCTCAAGAGAGATGCCAGATACTTAGCATCTCGATCGCTAATTGAAAATTTATTTTTATCCTGCTGATAATACCTGAAAGAAAAACTAATTCCTTCCGGTATTTTTATCTCGGCGACATCTCTTCCGGCTGAAGATGGCTGACTGCGGAGTTCTGTGTCTTGTCTTTTTTTATTCTTCTTCTTCGATGACACGGTTTTTGTAAAAATCTCTCATTAATTCCTTAGTAATAATAACATGAGAAGGTTCATCTTTTGGCAACCCACCTCTAGCCTTAATCCAAGGATCTTCGCGACGCACCATCAATTCTAACTCATAAGCGTCTCGAAAGAAATAATCGTCAAACAAGTCGTCTAAAAACTTTTGTACATCTTCTGGAAACTCTGGTTTTTCCACTTCTTTCAGAATTGGTTTAAAACCAAATTGTTCTTTGTATTCGTAAAATAAAGCCGGGATAGTCGGCCCATGCACCCAAGCTTCAAAATCCTCCTCAAAAAGGGGTTTATCTTCAAATGCCAGATACCATGCTTGGGCATAGTACAAGAGTTTTTGTAGCTTTTGGTTGCTGAGATAGGAGCCTACGTCATTAGCAAACCAGATGAAGTAATCAACAAGTTTGGAGAGTGTTGTTACTGGAGCTATTGTTGTCATATAAAAAGGGGTAAATAAGTTTGATATTTTTTATGATAGCACAGAGCGATCGCTCTCTGGAAATCGATTACTTATAGATTTGTTTTATAAAAAGTAAGGGCTATTTCAAAATTAATTTGTGGAATATTTTAGTTGAAACCATTGATATACTGCCTCAGCACAGGTGGTAGAGTATAAAAACTTCCTTGTTGTTCTATCAAACAGCGCCGCGATAAAGATTGCAGTGCGTTTAATAAATCTGACGGTGGAATGCTGCCATTTTCTAACAATTTTGCCAAGGTCACTCCATCGCTTTCTTTCGCCAACAAAGAAAGAAATTGTTTTTCGATTTCCGATAGGCGGCTCAACTGCTGCTCTAAAACATCTTTCAAATCTTCGGGCAACAATATAGTATCATTTGGTAATAACTCAGTTACGCATCCCCCCAACTCTTGCATCAAATTGGCGACGCTTTTTAACCACAACGGATTGCCTTGGTAGCGGTGAATCAGTGCTTCGCATTCTTCTAAACCATATTCTCTCAGTATTTCCCGTCCTGCTGCGATATCTAAACCTTTGAGTTGTAAAGTACGAATAAAATTATTTTGGCTTTTAACTTGAGGAAATTCTCGCGGTTGTTCCCAACCTATTAACATCAAGCAAGTTTGATGAGATAATGTTTCTATCTGTTTGAAAAAAGAGCGATATTCTTCGTATCCAAGTTTATATTTGCCTGCTAATTCACCGCGAATAAAAAGGTTATGAATATTATCTAATACTACTAAACAACGATGCTTTTGCAAATACTTAATTAGCGGTAATAACTTCTGGTTAGTTGCAGGTGAATCTTGCTTTTCTGACTGGGAGAAAAAATCTATCAATTTAGCTTCAAATTCAGCTAAAGTAGGCGATGCGTCGAGACTGCACCAAATTACATACTCAAATTCATCTTTTATCTGTTGAACGAGTTGCGCTGCTAATGCAGTTTTGCCGATACCGCAGATACCAGTAAGTGCGATTAAACGACTGCGTTGTTGCAAAATCCAGGTTTTGAGGGTGTCGAGTTCGAGAGTGCGATCGTAAAAAGCACCCAAATCCGGCATTTCGCTTAAATCGTGATGCGATGCTTTAGTTTGTTTCGAGTTAGCTGTTTCCTGATTATGTGTGTATGAGTTTGGTATATCTGGCGGGTGTCTAGCTTCTGCACAGAGGTTAAAATTACCTATGGCTACAACGTCTTGTGCAAAGTTTGAAGAATTAGAGACTTGATACCTCTTCATTGCCGATCGAAAATTCGATTTATGAATATCTTCCCCTAATTCTTCTGAAAGTATTTGCCATAACTTTGAGCCAACATCCCTGACATAACTCTCATTACAGTGACTCTCCTCGGCAATTTTCGTGTATTTCTCACCTTGCATAGTTCCCCGTAGAATTGCCTCTTGCAAGTCATCAAGATGCTGACCCGTTTTGGCAAACACCAGATCGTCAGCCATTTTCAACACTTCCTTAAGATTCATGCAGCATCGTAGATGTCGTCATTTTCCGTATTATACCTAACTTTTTCCAACATTTTCTGGCATTTACCAACATTTTTTAATCACCGAGTTTGAGTGGCAGACAAAATTGCCAGCAAAATTGAACATTTTTTAGCTGGACAAACATTTGATTTGTTCAAGATACTGGAAGAAGTATTAAAGGATAAACTTAAGGATTAAACGCTTGCTGTTTTATCCCCTGTAAGAGTGTGTCGGACTACATTTACAGTCTAATTACAAGTTAGGCGGCTCCCTTTCGATTATTCATTACTGCTCAATTTAGTTGCTGAATAAAAAGGATGCGTATGAAATCAGTTTGTATTGGCACAAAGCTGGCTATTTTACTTAGCTGCTTTACAATCGGTACTTTAGGCATCACTTCTGATGCTAACAGTCAAGCCTTAAGACGTATAAGTTTAGAAACTTTTCACGGAAAATGTATTCATGTGAAAGGTAGTAGCTCACAGGAGTGGAGGCAAGACAGACAGCCTTTATGGACATGGGATTGCCAAAATACAGATGAGTTCCTATTCTCGCTTATACCCGCTCGGAATGGCTACTACAAATTGAGAACTTTCCACGGAAAATGTATTCATGTGAAAGGTAGCAGTTCAGAGGAGTGGACACAAGACAGACAGCCTTTATGGACGTGGAGTTGCCAAGATACAGATGAGTTCCTCTTTAAGTTTGAACCAGCTGGTTCTGGATATTACAAAATGAAAACTTTTCATGGAAAATGTATTCATGTGCAAGGTAGTAACTCCGATGATTGGCAAAGAAATAGACAGCCCCTATTGACATGGAATTGCCAAGATACAGATGAGTTCTTATTTAGATTGGTTCAGAAGTAAGGGAATAACTTTTGCTTCCTTAAGTTAACTGAGTACGATCGCCTTTCCTTGTAGCTTAGTTTAACGCAAGTAAACCCAACCTCTTTTTCCCCTCACAATCTTATCTATTTCCAGTATAAGAATGCGAGGATTGGCAGGAGAGC
>NZ_JACJUP010000811.1:0-3268 GCF_014748295.1 Planktothrix sp. FACHB-1355
ACTGGCTTTGATGACAATTCAACATCTATCCCGTGGTGGCAGACCAGTGGTGGTGGGGGGTAGCGATGCCATTGCCGAACCGCACATTTATCTACAAGCAGGGGCAACAGCAATTGTCCTAGATAAAACTGGTGGGGCAAACAAGGCGATTTACGACTATGTGTTGGGAAGACCGATGGAGGAAAAGCTGTCGGGTGTGCTTTTGGCTGACGGCAGTCAATATCCCTCACGTTTGCCCCCCATGAGTCCGGAAGATTGGCCTTTGCCCAGTGTGGAGGTGGCCAAGCAATGCTTGAGTCGGATGTATTACAAACCCGGAGTACTGGGTTTTCCACCTAGCGGTTCGGTAATGCCGGATTTGGGATGCGATCGCAAATGCGATTTCTGCCAAACTCCCACCTACCAAATCGGTTACCGCAGAATGACGCCTCAAAGAGCGTTGCAATGGTTCAGCCGTCAGAAGGAAGCGGGTGCTAATTCGGTCATTTGCTTGTCGGATCAATTCCTGGGTCGGGTGCTGTTTAAGGAGGGCAAGCAAGAAGTTCTGGAAATCATGCAGGGAGTACGGGATTTGGGACTTGCTCTCAACTGGTGTAATGGTTTGGAAATAAAGAAGGCAACCAAAGGACGCGGTTATGAGCGGAGTCCGGAAGATTTGATTCCAGACGACGAACTTATACAAGCTCTCTGGGGTTGGGATGGCAAAATTGGTTGTTACGAGGCTTTCATTCCGGCAGAACGTCCTGTAGTCGGGCGGGAATCTTATGCTAAGTTGCTCCCCTGGAAACAGCACTGCGATATGCTAAGAGCGATCGTCAATGCAGGTGTGGCTCGACTGCAATACGGGGTGGTGATCGGTCTACCAGAAGATAGCCACGAAACTATGCTCCGCCTGGAAGAAGCAATCTCGGAACTCTATCAAGACCTCAAGAGTATTAATCCGGCTTTACAATTTTGGGTCGGTACTTATGCTATATCTCCTATTCCAGGAACTCCTCAAGGTCATAGCATCCGTGGGTCGGGTCTTGTGCGATTTACAGACCCAGAAATTCTCGGAGGCTTTATGACAGCCTGCGCCGATACTCACCATATGAGCTATGAGGAAGTTTCTGATTGGGAGCTGCGCTTAGTTAGCACTGGAGACGGAGGGCTTGACTGGTTCTTTGGCAACTCAAACAAGCCTGCAAATCAAAAAGAAAATGGTTCGGCAACCAGTACTCAGAATGCTTTGAATACAAATTTAAATCTCCCAGTTGCAGTCAGTTAGCGAAATTTCAGATGGCAGATTTAAAATTTCAAATTTGGATAAATCTGCCATCTGAAATCTGAAATTATCAAGTGTTTTTTGATGAACGATCGTTCAAAATTTAATCCGTTTCGTCATACACAGCAGTTCGATCGCCCTTTCTCTTTTGAAGCACTATATAGTCACCCAGGTGACCTCCGTATTCGCGATCGCGGTGGCGATCGCAAGCGGATTGGCATTATTGGTGGTGGTATTGCTGGGTTAACCAGTGCCTACGAACTCAGTCAGTTGGGTCACGAAGTGACAATTTGGGAAGCTGGCGATCGTCTGGGCGGACGCATTCGCACTCATTACTTCAGTGATGGAACTTACGGAGAACTAGGGGCGATGCGTATTCCCAATAATCATCGCTGTGCGATGTATTATTTGGAAAAGTTCAATTTGCCCACGCGACGTTTTGTTAGCTATAACCCGGCTGGTTTCTATTATCTTCGCGGCAAAAAGGCTCGGATTGATGCGTTTGCAGAATTTTTTGCCGTTTTCGATCTGCTGCCACAAGAGCTGCAAGACCCAGCTATTTTGTACGATGACCTGTTGCGGGAGTTGACAGAAACTCTCTCTTGTGCTGAAAAGTGGGAGATGTTCTGTCCGTCGTTTTCCAGTACCCTGCTGAAGAAGTACGATGGGATATCTTTTGCACAGTACTTTCGCGATCGCCTTTCTCAGGAAGCCTTTGAAATGGTCGGTCACACTACGGGTATGCTCCATTACGAGCGAGTATCCCTCCTAGAAGGCTCGATCGACTTTTTTAGTTGGTATCGAGTTGAACAATATCAGCTAATTGGTGGGATGGAAACTCTGGTGAATGCCTTTGCTAAACGAGTGCAAGGCAAGATCGAGTTGAACGCGAAAGTGACAGATATTCAAATTACTGATAAGGGAGCGATCGTTCGCTGGAACAATTTGGATAGCAGCTTTGCCAAAGAGTTCGATTATATCATCTGCACGGTTCCTGCTTCCGCTTTGGCAACGATCGAGTTCGCTCCGGATATTCCAGCCAAGAAAAAGCAAGCCAATCGCAGCCTTACCTACGGTAGTGCGGCCAAAACTTTATTTCATTGTACCGCGCGTCCTTGGGAACTCCACGATCGAATCTATGGCGGTGCCAGCTTTACAGATTTACCGATCCAACAGATTTGGTATCCTTCAGATAACGCTCAGCTAGCCACTTTGACAAAAGAAGGCTCAGTTGAGTATCGATGGATTCCTCGTGAGAGGGAACTTTCTCATCAATCATCTGTCTTTACCGGTGGTTACCGCTGGGAAAAAAATTCACGGCAGTTTTTAGCCCTTGATGAGAGCGAGCGCACCGATTCTACCTTGGATCAAGTCAAACAAATCCATCCGCAAATCGATCGATACGTTGACGAGATTGTACATTGGTCTTGGGATGAACAAATCAAACCCGGATCTGGAGCTTATGCTTATTTTACCCCAGGCGACCACGAAGAATATCAGGAAGTTTTGTGCCAGCCTTACCCTTTAGATCACCCTCGCGTCTTTTTTGCAGGCGAACACCTCGCTATCAACCATGCCTCAATTCAAGGAGCGATCCAGACAGCACTCTCTGCAACTATAGATGTTTTAGACGCTTAAAAAATCGGATAAATTAGCCTGAATTCTTGCCAGCTTTCCTAGCTTCTTCCAACCAACTATCAAATAACTTTTGATTCTTTTTCACCCATTCTTCAGCACGCTGACGAATTTGTTCTGGACTGCGTTTACCTTCGTGGAATAGCCACATTTCAGCGTTGATATCTTCAAGGGGAATCTGCACTAATTCAAACCAGCGTTTGGCGGCTGGATTAGCTGCCAAAAATTTTTTGGTAGCCACCACACGCAGCCCCTCTTTAGGAAAACCGATATTTTTACCATCTACTGAAGTATCTTTTTCTGTATAGACTCCCAAGCTTTTTGGCATAGAGGTAAAAGGAACTTCTAACCAAATCACATCTTTATTTG
>NZ_JACJUP010000812.1:0-3333 GCF_014748295.1 Planktothrix sp. FACHB-1355
TGCGTTTATCTGCGTTCATCTGTTTTCATCTGCGTTAAAAAATCAACCTTACTTTTAATAAATCAGCTAAATATCCATACTTACTACACTTATCTCCGCCGGATGTTCTATGCTAAACTGATAATATACTTCCATTTTGCGCTGGCGTTTAGATTGACGCGGTAGAGTCAGCACCCATTCCAACTGACCCATTGCACCGAGATGAATCTCCGGATTTGTACTGAGTAAACGTACTTTAATTTGTTCGTCGCGACTGACAGGCAATTGCTCAATTAAGCGCAGAGTTGTTTTGCGATCGCGCAAGTTTGTAATTACCAATTTGTAACCGTAAGTCGTGCGCCGATAGTTCCCTATTAATTCTACCTCTCGTTCCAGTAAATCGCGCTCAATCTGCAAATCTTCGTCAACACCTAAGTTAAGCTTAAAATCTTGACCGGGTGCAACATTTTCGATATCAGTAGTGCCAACAAGAGTGCGATCGCGGAAAATATTAGCCTTACCCGGTAGCAAATTTATCCCATTAGATTTATTCTTAACCGTAGCTTCTAAATACGCGAAAGCGCTCGACCTTGGCAGCGCGACATATTCAATTTTACAAGGATAATTTTCACTTAATACTATCACTTTATGAGCAACGCCATCACCAAAAATATCATTGTTTCCAGCTAAACGGAAAGTTACTGCGCCTTCAGACTTAGTTCCTTTCGTCAGCACTTTTTGCAATTGCGGTAAATCTTGTTTTTTGGAACCATTATTATCTTCTGCCAATAAAGCTTCTAATTCCGCAAAATCATCCTTACAACCAAGCTTACCTTGTCGGGAAGCTTGGTTATTTTTCTGACCGCTAATATACCACGGTTCGAGTTTGGGAGGTAGAATATTTAAAGCTGGTTTAGTTGTAGAAAGGGTGAGTTTGACACCTTGCCAATTTTCGCCAGTTTTTTGCTTAATTTCTGCCAGATAGGTGAGATTGATACGATCGCCATTACTGCTAGTTCGCAAGTCGTAAAGCGGCGTCCACCCAGCGCGAGTCACCAGATAGGACAATTCTAAGTGAAATTCTCCCGGACTTGGAGGAGCGATCGCAACGATAACATTATAACTGGTATAACTTTCTTTGCAAGTAGATAGCTGTAATTGCTTGAATTGTTGGCGAAATATTTCCAATTGTCTATCTAACTCGCGCACCTGCCTTTCTCGCAGTGCGATCGCATTTGCATACTCCCCATACTGTTCTCCCAAAAAATTTACTAACTCCTTCACTTCATCCAAGTTCATCTGTGCGGGAGCGAGCAATCCGGAAAAACCTTCCAAAGACTTTTCGCTTAATGATTGTACGAAATTACGCTGTAATTGTGCCGCATCTAATTGATCTTGAATAGTACGTCTTTGCTGCTCCAAACTCCGAATTTGTCTGCTCAGTTGTCCTACTTTTTCGCCAAATGCTTCATTGGCAAATACAGTTTCTGTACGCACTCCCAATATACCCTCACCTCTCACCCGAATTGAATCAGTCTGAATAGTTAAAGGCAAATCGGTGATGATTAATTCTTGTTCCTCACCAGTCAAACTTACTGTACCGCGCCGCGTCACTAAAGCTTGGTTGGTGTATACCGTTACTTCTGAAATATGGGTATTGACTATTTGATGTGTCATTTGTCAGTTGCCAGTTGGTTTATAGTTCAGAGTTCATCGCATCGATTTTGCAACGACGAACAATGAACGATCGCTCTCAACAGTGAGCCTCACTCAGACTTTCTTTTCAAATTGTCAATTTCTCGTTGCAACTCCTCAATTTGACGCCGCAATTCATCTGCTTGGCTGCGTCCAGTTTGAGATGGAACATCAACCGCTCCTTCTCCTGCTGAATGTTGATAATTGCCATGACGAATTTGACGATATTCATCAGAATTTGACCATTGGCGCAAGTGGATAATGCGTTCTACCAAAAAAGGATGACTGAGAAATACACCTTGAGCCAAATTATTGTAAAGCAGAAACTTATAAACTTGATTCAATCCATCATCATCGAGTTCTTGATATCTTTCCGATTGACGAATAAACTCATCCAAACTAGCTTCGTTATTGTACTTGCCACTACCGCCAGCCAGTTTCATCATCGCTCGCATGACGGAATTGATATCATCTGAAAGTAACAAAGCGGCGCGATCGGCTGATAATTCCGAGCGGCGTTTCCATTCATAAAACGCATACACCAAACCGCTCCCGATGATATTACCTAAGCCAAGCGTTAATTCCCCAATAAAAGAAGCAGTGCTAATCACCCAAAGTGCCATTTGAGTTAAAATAGTGTGACCGCATTTAATATGTCCTAATTCATGAGCGATAACCGATCGCAGTTCCGCTTCCGTCATCAAGTCCAACAATCCAGAATTTAGTACGATCGACGGTCGCTCTTGTCCCAAGGCATAGGCATTAGATACGGGAAACTGACTGATAAATAAAGTTGGTTCCGGATAAATGTCTAAATCTCGCACACATTCGCGAAACATCTGATAAACTGTAGAATACTGGCGCGGGCCGACTTGAATGCTATTACCCATGTGGTAGACAAATTGCGGACGCTCGTAGAAAAATTCGACAAATTTACGAGCCGCGATATCGAAACCCGGTAAGCTGCGTAAGGTTTGTTCCGCCTCGCGATCGAGCGGATGGCGAAAGGCTTCGCTTGACATTCCTTTGTACGTTGGCATAGAGAGACTTTTTTAGTGGTATTGTACTTATTCTAATGAAGCTCAGATAGATGAGCGATCGCACGCCGATGTTCTCGTCCATGTTCGCATAGTAGCTGCAAGGTGGATTGAGGATGCGATCGCACCTTTTTAGCGCTATTTCTCAAGTTTAATAGTTGCTGCTGTGAGATGCTTGCACTACGGCGACATCGAATTCACTACGCTAAGCGTTTGGGAAGCAAACTCTTTCCACTTCGACTGGTAGAGAATTAGGTAGATAATCGTGCAATAGTCACTTTGAGAATTCCTTTAAACTCGCAGCAATCTCTATATTAAAAAAAAGAAAGCTGAATTGGTTTATCGTCTGCTTTATCAGTGTTTATATCTGAATTTACTTCATACCACAGGCTTTGCCAACCATCTATTAGATTTTGTTATCACCTCAAGTACGAGAGCGCCATCGTTATTTACCTATAACCCTAATTCCCGTCCTATTAATTAAACTTATCAACCTTAATACGGAAGACCCCATTGTTTAGTTGATTTTACCGAAAACCGTGCGTGAAAGCCCCTGGCTTTAGACATGGGGATGAAACGCACCTGGCGATTTTAATCGCCGTCAAGTCCCTGGTTTCCACTT
>NZ_JACJUP010000813.1:0-3331 GCF_014748295.1 Planktothrix sp. FACHB-1355
TTGGATTTTTCGCCACTATAATTCCAACCGATGCCAAAATCGATAAAGGGAGCAAGTTGCAACAATCCTCTTACTTTAGGTACTCTGAGGATGGGTATTCTCACTTCCGCTCCGGCGATCGCACCGTTATCTGTTAATAATAAATCTTGTCGATATCCTCGCACGCTGCTTGCACCGCCGATGCCAATCTGTTCTAGAGATAATAACGAATCTGTGGCAAGCTGAATATCGGAACGCAGGATCAGCAAAGTTTCCGGTGCTAATAATAGCACGTATTGAGCTTGTCCGCGCCAGGAAAAAAAGCGACTATCCGGTGCATCATCATTTGTAGTGGCGCTGAAGAAATCGACACCGGCGCTAAATTGCGATCGCGCTGCGAAAACTTGATTTCGATCGCGTTTCACATATTCTTGAAAAAAGCGAAAAGCGGAAACTCGCGTTTCTCCTCGATCGTTTGCGCCTGGGGATAAGGGAAATTTTTCGTTTTGCAAGTAAGTTTCGGTTTCCTGTCGGGAGAAACTGACTCCCAAAGCTAACTCGCCAGATGGCTTTTGCACAATCGGTTGACGATAAGTTACTTCGTAAGTGCGAGATTTTCCTTCAATATCAATGCGATCGAATGGTGGCTCAATTACGTGGGTATGGGTAATACCACCTGCGAATCTTATTGTACCGTTGCGGGGATTGACAGGAAGCGTGTAGCTGGCGTCCAATTCGTTACTGCCGTCGGTGTTGGCGTAAGATACTTGCAGTCCATCACCCAATCCGAGTAAATTAGCTTGGTGGAAGCGAATACCCCGGCGAAAAGTACCGACACTGGGAGAGCGATCGTTATCGGTAAATAATTGCACAGTGAATGTGTCTGCTTCCTTCACCCGCACTTCCAATCTACTTCTTTCCGGACGGCTTCCGGCTTGGAGTTCGGCGGAGACATTGGCGATGAGGGGATCGAGTTGCAGCAGTTGTAATGCTTCCAGCAGACGGTTACGATTTAGGGGTACGCGGGTGGCAATTTCTAAGCGCGATCGCACGTAGCTGGGATTGAGGCGGCGAGTTCCCGTAACCCGAATTTCTGCCAATCCTCCTTCTACTATTTGAATTTTAACAACCGCTCCCTCTCTGTTGAAGGTTTGGTTAGCCGGAATCACCGCGCCGGAATTCACGTATCCTGCTTGTGTGTATTTTGCGGTCACGGCTGCTTCTGCTTGCAGTAGTTCCGCAAAGCCGATTTCTCGTCCGGTAAACTGTTTGGTAACTTCAGTCAATTCCCGATCGCTAAACGCTGTATTTCCCTCAAATTCAAACCTTTCTACGCGAATTGTGCCCGGAATTTCCAGGGGAGTCTCGCTGGGAGAAGGAGTTGTTGGGATTGGTTGCAGGGGAGATGGTTGCGGTTGCGGTAACGTCGGAGGCGGTAATTCGGGTTCTGTTGGCAAAATTGGGTTAGGCAGTTGACTTATCTGCACATCTAGTGTATTTTGTATCGATTCTGGGATTGCTGAAATAATATCCCGATCGCGATCGGTAATTTCCAACTTTTGAAGATTGACGGGCAAATTTGCTGTCGTGCTGCCTACTGTTTTGGTTTCCCCAAGCATTACCAAAAAAATTCCTATTAGCCAAAATAGCCTCCTCAATTGATGAACCATATCAAACACTCTCCACAATCCCTCAAATAAGCTATTTTTGAAACTACTGTCACTAGAAAACAGAGTAAGTTATTTACCTACTTTATGATTCAGATTGACTTTCCCAAAAAATAAGGATCTGCTAAAAGCTAGAAATCAGCGCTCGCTGAATTAATTTATACAGCCATTTTGAAATGCGTTACGTACAGAAAAACCCGATAAAAAAAGTGCAAACGAGTTCTAGGCTGTAGTTAATTTAAATGGAAACCGTTATATTCCTTAACATCTGCAAGCGGAAACGCTTGCAGACAAGTTTTACAGTGGCGAATAAAAGTAGGTTATTAATATAACAGATAACGAAAAAGAAAAGAAAAATTTTTATAAAAATTTTTATATATGAGTGGCAAATTTATACAAATTACAACATCATAGAAGCGTGTTCCTGTCGAGTTTATATATGTATAAGAAGAAATTATCGCGATTATTGTTGTCTGGGATAACCGTTGTACTATCCCTGTTTCCACTTGCACCCGTTAATAGCGTCACCTTCCAGCCCAAAGGACGTCCTCAGAGAACATCAGGGGGCGCATCGCGGGGAATTTGCATCCAAGAAAGAGCCTCCAGCCAGTCGGCAACAGGCGGTGCAAGATCTCAGGTAGCTGCTTTAATTCCCGCTACAGATGGAGAGATCGCGGCAGCGGCATATCCCACAATCCTTGTCCAAATTCCTGAATCTCAACCTTTGAAAGCCGAATTCAGTTTGTGGGATGAAAACTCAAATGGAATTTACCAAACTACTCTTACTCTGACAGGTATTCCTGGCATTGTTAGCTTTACACTTCCCGATACCGCTCCCGCTTTGGAGACCGGCAAACGCTATAAGTGGACTGTGGCAGTAATTTGCGATCCAAAAGAACCATTGCGGAATGTGGTGGTGGAAGGATGGTTGGAACGCAAAGAACTGAGTTCTGCCCTCAAAAGCGAGATAAACAGCGCGGAACCGCTCCAGAAGGTGGAACTTTATGCCAAAAATGGATACTGGTACGAAACGGTCGCCACTTTGGCAGAATTGAAGCGATCGCGCCCTCAAGATCGCACCATTTCTGCTGAATGGCAGCAACTTCTCCAGTCTGTCGGGTTAAGCGAATTTGGGCAAACACCCATAGTTAACTGTTGCCAAGCGCAGAATAATTAATACCAAAATAAGAACGATCGGGGTCACCCGATGCAAGGATTTTGGATTTTGAATTGGCTCCGCCTTAACAGGATGGAGCTTGAAATTCGGAAAAATTTAAAAATTGCATTGTTATTGTTTAGTTGAATGTGCAAAAACTATTTTTTCCCCCTGCACTCAATCAATAACGAGTGATTCAGATCACTCTAACTTGCTTAAACAATCACTGTGGTAAAGATTATGTGTCACAGGTTTTTGATGAAAATTGACGTAATATAAATCTCAATCTTGGCAATTCATTTGATTCAGTTCTTCATATGTATGAACGGGGAACAAAAATTAAAAAACACCATTTGGGATTGGTGGGGTGGATTGATAACAGTCCCTAGCATTCCTGCATTGATTATCCTACTGCGTTTGATGGAAAAAAATGATTTCAAGTCTCCCATTTCAAGGGTAATCATCAAAAAAAATTCGGAATTTCAAACTCCGTCTTTTCAAGGCCCAGACAATCCAAAATCCTCTCATC
>NZ_JACJUP010000814.1:0-3326 GCF_014748295.1 Planktothrix sp. FACHB-1355
GCGAGTTTCAAACATTTATCCAATTGTCAAAGGTTGTTGCTAGTTTGGCTTACGGATATAAGGTCAAGCAAAAACTAGCATACGTATTTAGGTGTAACCAAATCGTTAAGCGAGTAAGCCTAAAGATAGGTTATTACGGCATTGGGTGGAAAAGCAGGTCGGGGAAAAAGCGATTGAATTCAATCAAAATACCAGCAGTGATTGTCATCCAAACAGCGGCAATAACTGGAGCTGTGGAAAGATACTTAAGCAAATGCTGCATCGAACGATCCTCCTAATTAAGGGGTAAAACTAAACTAGCGGGGAGAAACTGGGATTTCTTCTTCCTTGGCAAACATTTCACCGGTGGTGATTTCTTTCAAAGCCAACAAAGGCCACAGTGGCCCAGTCAGCACTTTGGAAATCGCCAAAGGAACATCAATGATGATTTCTTTTTGTTCTGCGTCTTTATCTTTCTTGATGGCTTGCAGATAGGAACGACCTACCCAACCAATCCAACCGGTGATGTAGAGAAACAGAACGCTAGGAATGAGAAAATCACCAGCGCGGTCTAAACGACCATCAACGACCAAGTGGGGCAAACCTTCTGGGCCGCAGAGTGCTTGGGAATAACGTTCAAAGCGCTTTTGGCCAGAAGCGGGGTCGCTGGTAGTATTGGCTGCACTAGCTGCCCGTTCTTGGAAAGCAGGGGAGTCTTTGCAAGGTACAAGACCAGCAACGTCAGCAGATGCAGCAGGGGCAAAAGTGAACCAGATACCGATCGCAAAAATCAGAGCTAACAATCGTCGCATGGATTGTTTCCTTTTGTTACAAAACAATAAGTTTTCCGAACAAGAAGTTGAAGTTGTTTGTACAACCAAGCTGGCTAAACTAGAAAGCAGCCAGTCTTGTTAGGAAAGCACATTGATTTTTTAAAGTACCAGTGAATGGCAACAGTTTTAGCAATTGAAACAAGTTGTGACGAAACTGCGGTGGCAATTGTAAAGAACCGTAAAGTTTTGAGTAGCATCATCGCTTCTCAAATACCAGTCCACCGACAGTATGGGGGAGTTGTACCGGAGGTGGCTTCCCGCCAACACGTCGAAACGATCAACCAGGCCATAGCCCAAGCCTTTGAGGAGGCAGGTACGGACTGGGCAGAGATTGAGGGCATCGCAGCCACTTGCGCCCCAGGTTTGGTGGGAGCTTTGCTAGTAGGCTTAAGTGCTGCAAAAACTCTGGCTATACTTCAGAATAAGCCTTTTGTGGGCGTTCATCATCTGGAAGGACATATTTACGCCTCTTACCTCAGCGCCCCCGATCTAGAGCCTCCCTTCTTGTGTCTGCTGGTTTCCGGCGGTCACACGAGCTTGATTTATGTCAAAGATTGCGGTATGTACGAAAAACTGGGAGAAACTCGCGATGATGCGGCGGGTGAAGCTTTCGATAAAGTGGCCCGGTTGTTGCAGTTGGGTTATCCTGGTGGCCCAGCAATCGATAAGCTGGCACGAGAAGGCAATCCCAATGCCTTTCCCCTCCCAGAAGGTAAAGTTTCGCTTCCTAGTGGCGGTTATCATCCTTACGATTCCAGTTTTAGCGGTTTAAAAACTGCTGTGCTGCGTTTGGTACAAAAACTCGAACAGGAAGGCGTACAGCCGTTACCGGTGAATGATATTGCCGCTAGCTTCCAGGATACTGTAGCTCGATCGCTGACTCGACGTGCGATCGCCTGCGCCCTCGATCGCAACATCAACACCATTGCGGTAGGCGGCGGCGTCGCCGCTAACAGCGGACTGCGGAAACATCTGCAAGCAGCCGCAGAAACTCACAACTTGCGAGTCATCTTCCCCAGTCTTAAATTTTGCACCGATAACGCGGCGATGATTGGCTGCGCGGCGGCGGAACACCTCGATCGGGGTCATACCTCGCCTTTAACGCTGGGAGTGCGATCGCGCCTCGCTATTACCGATGTAATGCAGCTTTATTAATGGAGTGGGGAAAGAGGGAGAGCGGGAGAGTGGGAGAATAAATTTTTTCCCTTTTCCCTTTTCCCTATCCATGATTAACTTTTGACTTCCTCGTTGCGACACTAGCAGGCTATTTTGTTGCTTAGAGCCAAGTTGCGGCTTCTTTCTGAGAGTTGCGCTAGATTTAGCTGATTATTTTCATCAGCAATCAGATCTCGATCGGAAATTTGAGATGAAAGTTTAATCGTTTCGCATTGAGGGAACATAGTCACCATTGATGTGGCGTTTAGCAATCGATTTTTTCAGGCAAGTAGGCTGACAAAAGCTTTCACGAAGTCAGTCATACTGCACAAGAGCAAAGGTTTCTGTCAGCACGCTGCTATAACACTATCTTTGCTCTAACCTGTAAATTTTAATAAAAATTTAATATTTAAGCCAGTATTGTAGAATACATTTAAAGGGCGATCGCTTACGAATCTTCAAGATGCGTGACGGCTAAGGATAGTAAAAATTTCTGTGGCGACGGTATCTGGCTGTTCTACCATTGCCAGATGTCCGCAGTTTGGTATTTCGATCGTATTCTCGCCACAGTACTGAAACAGGGGATGAAAGCTAGCCAAATGACGGACATACTTAGGTTCCATCACCGTATCATTCGCACCGGCAATAAAATAAACCGGCTGCTTCAATTTAGAGACAATTTGTGGTAATCTATTTACTTCTATTTCCGTTGTCGAGTCCAGCAAAGTCCCTAGCGCCGCTTCCGGGTGAGCCATGACAAAATCGATGACGCGCTGACGGCCCCAAGTACGTGCGATCGGGCGAGCCACGCTATCGCGAGTAAACACCAAATCGATCCAAGGCAGATGACAGAGCAAACGGGGCCGGAATTTAATCAGCTGCTGGCCCACCGCTCGAAATCGCTCGAAAGCTTCCTTGAGATAAATACCGCCACCCGCATTGATACAGATGACACCCTTGATATAGTCCGGCCACTGTTGGGCTCCCCAGAGGGCGATCGTACCGCCCAAAGAGTGACCGATCAACCAGGCACTAGAAATATTTAATTTTTGCAGCAAAATGCCCAGATCGCGAGCGTAGACATCTGGGGTGTAGAGAGAAGTTGTCGAGTCTGAATTCGATTTTCCTAGATTTCCTCTACCGTTTGACTTTGGCTTGCTGCTGATTTGGGAATAGCCAAACCCTCGTAAGTCATAAGATAAACACTGATAAGTCGGTGCCAACCGCTCAATTAGAGGTTGCCAGTAGCGGCGGCTTAACAGCCAACCGTGAATGAAGACTAAAACCGGTTCCGAGGCAGTAGGAGCAGTTAACTCGTAAGCGTGGGGCACACCCAGGATATCTATGCTTGGCATATTT
>NZ_JACJUP010000815.1:0-3252 GCF_014748295.1 Planktothrix sp. FACHB-1355
GGTTATTCTTCCCTCAACTATCTGAAGAAATTTGGGTTCGACACGCTGAAAATCGATCGAGCCTTTGTCAGGGATCTGGAGAACGATCCCCAGTCCGCCGCCATTACCAGCGCCATCATTGCCTTGGGCCGAGGTCTCAACTTGAGCGTTGTGGCGGAAGGGGTGGAAACTGTAGAACAAATGAACTGCTTGCGATCGCTCAATTGCGAAGAAATGCAAGGTTTTCTCTTCAGCCATCCCCTTTCGGCTGAGGAAGCCAGTCAACTACTCGTTGATAATTTCAGATCGCAGATTGCTAATTTCAGATTGAATTCGATTTGCCATTTAAAATGAAATTGGTAATTTCAGATTTTAGATTGCAGATTGCAGATTTGATATTGTGTCCGTTTGTACATCAGTGATACGAAAGATTATCTGTGGGAATTACGGGTTAAATTTTTACCACAGATTAAGACAGATAAACGCAGATAAACGCAGATAAGAAAGTGTTTTTTTTTGCAATATGAAATATAATTTAAAATTTCAGATTGCCGATTTAATTAAATTTGCAATCTGAAATCTCAAATTTGAAATTAATTAGAATTGGCGCAAAAAGCGCAAGTCGCTGCTATACATCCGCCGAATATCATCGAGTTGATGCAGCACCATCGCCACTCGTTCCACACCAAAACCTGCGGCAAATCCCGTGTAAACTTCTGGGTCGTAACCTACAGCTTTGAGGACATTGGGATCGATCATACCGCAACCCATGATTTCCAACCATTTGCCTTTCCACTGCATATCCACTTCTGCTGAAGGTTCCGTGAAAGGGAAATAACTGGCGCGAAAACGAATCGGCATTTCTTCGCCAAACATTTGTTCCAAAAATACCTTAATCGTGCCTTTGAGGTCTGAGAAAGTAATTCCCTCATCAACGGCAAAAAATTCGATTTGGTGGAAGACGGCGGCGTGAGTGGCATCGACTGTATCCCGCCGATAACACCGCCCAGGTGCGACAACCCTCACCGGTGGGTCGTTTTCTTCCATGTAGTGAATTTGAATGTTGGAAGTGTGAGTTCGCAGCAAATTCCCATCTGGCAGGTAGAGAGTATCCTGCATATCGCGGGCTGGGTGGTCGGCGAGGAAATTCAACGCCTCAAAATTATAGTAATCGTTCTCCATTTCCGGGCCGGTGGCTACGGTGTAGCCCAGACCGACGAAAATATCGATCGTGCGATCGATGACAGAATTGATTGGATGCACCCGACCTTGGGGGCGGTAAACTCCCGGCATGGTGACATCCAGAGTTTCTGCCTCCAGTTGGGCTTCAATTTGGGCAGCTTGCAAAGCTTCCCGTTTGTTATCGAGGGCAGTTTGCAGAGCTTCCTTAACTTCGTTGGCTAATGCCCCAATGCGCGGACGTTCTTGGGCAGATAATTTCCCCAACCCTCCCAGTATCTGGGACACTTGACCTTTCTTACCCAGATATGCGACTCGGAGTTCTTCCAAGCGCGGGAGAGTTTCGGCGACAGATATTGCTTGTTGCGCGTCTTGTTTGAGCGCACTCAGTTGTGCCTCTAATTCGTTCGGCTGATTCGTCATCTGATTATTGCGGGAGACTCCGGCCTCAGCGAAGCAGGCCGGAGAGGGATAGCTTGTCAAATTTGATGGTTCGATGCCATCAAATTTGATAATTTCCGGTTTGGCAGCACGATTAAACCCGTGCTTCGCTGTACCAAACGGACTTTGTTTTTACTGAACTGACCTAACCGTTTCCAGTTTCGGTCTGAAACGGAAACCTGTTTTTCGGTGTCGCCGCTTACCCAGCCCTGATAAGTTTTGCTGCCTTGAGTTGCGATTGCCAAATCGCCTTTTCTAAAACCATGCCGGGTAACAGTGCCGCCATACTTGCGGCGAATACCACCTTTACTCGGAATCATCAAGTGCAACTGACGGCGGCAAATTGGTGGGCGACGAATCACCGTAAATGGTGCTGGCGTAACGCGAACCTCTCCTATCCAACCCATTGTTTGACGATCGACAATGCCATACCGAATAAAGGCTTGGCAGGCTAATGCTACGCCATCAACTGCATGAGTGGCTGGGATAGCATCCCCTTTGGAGTGCTTCTGTTTTTCTAATTTGAGAAAGCAGCGAGTATTCGCCGTCTGCCAGCCTTCGCATTGCTTGACTTTCCCATACTTTTCTAAGTTTTTAACCTGCCATTTTTGCCCGACCATCACAGGACTAAATCCTTTGTCGCCTGCTGCTTTTACGATTTCGTAAACGACATCGGTAGGCGGGTAAATTGATGACAACTCGCTAATTACTCGCAATTCCAATTCGCGATTAGCTCTGATGCTAGGAGGTATTTTGCATTGGCGGCGATTGTCAAATCGCTTCTGGCGGTGTGCGCGTTTGTCGAACGAAATCTTACGGTCGATTCGACGACCTCTACGCCCTCTCCTCATCATTCGGCGTTGTTCCATCCGCTCTTTAACTGTTTTGAATGGCAACTGGAGATGTGCCAACCAGAGAGTAAACTTAGCAGACCCAACGCCGATTCCCGTGTAGAGTTTACCCGGATCGATGCCAACAGCAATTGGCTGCGTTCTTTCACCTTTCGGGCATTCAATTAACTGGACTTGGAAGATCCCGAGGTCGTTATAGACAACCTTGGCTTTAGCAGCTTTTAGCCATCGCCTTGCCCGACTTGGCTTGGTTGGCATTAGCGGTTGCCCAGATGCAGATAATACAGGTACTCGCATAAAGAGATAATCCTTCGAGTAACAGTTTTAAGTCCCCTCGCTCAACACAGTCAGGATGTCTTGGCTTGACCCAACGCCACTGATAAGAGGGCTTGAAGATAGACCGAACTGGGGAAGCATTCGGTAGTTCGTGCCAAACTGTGTCTCCGTGAGCTATTCAACACTTGCGTTGTGAGACTTACCCCTCACAATCCCCGCCCTCTACTTAGGGCGGGGTAGTTGAATCGATTAGTGGCAAGCAGCGTTTTCTAATAGTTGGCTCGTGGGGGGCAATATTTTTAAGCCGCCCCAGCAGCCGCAATCTCTAAGCGTTTGTGAAGTCATTTTAACTATTTGAGGGGGTTTGGGGGAGCTATTATCCTTTCTTTTCTCTGGGTGCGGTCATAAGTAGTAAGTTGTCAGAGCATCGGTCAAGCCTTCAAGAGTGTTCAATAGTCATCTTTTCCAAAAGAATCTCAAAGGGCAGGCAGGATGCCTACCCCACAAGAATTTTTGGAGATGTCTA
>NZ_JACJUP010000816.1:0-3253 GCF_014748295.1 Planktothrix sp. FACHB-1355
GGTAGTTTAATGAAGGAGATGAAGGAGATGAGAGAGATAAGGGAAAAATTTGCCCATCTTCTTCACCTTCCCCGATCTTAATACTTTTCGTTTGAGAATAAACCCGGACGTTGTGACAACTTTAGCTCATGGATTAGCCGTTTACTGCTGTCTAAAGGTCATCAAACCGCGACTTCCATTAACTCTGTAAAATATTTGCAGTTGGTTGTTATTAGTGATGCGATACCTTTGGGCACTTTGGAGAGCAGCCAGATACTCAGATTCTTGACGCATAATATCGGGGGAACACGCTTTACGGGTGGTAGCGGGACTATTTACTGTTAGGTTATTACCGTTTGTTTGATAGCTGGCATTGTAGTTGTTGCAGCTAGCTAAACCGCTCATAGTGTTGTTCGTGAATTGTGCTGTAATGCGTGTATTTCTCAAAGGAGAACTGCGTGCATTTGCAGTTCCCCAAGAAACTAGCGTCCAAGATGTACCATTCAAGCTGCGCTGCATAATTTTACCGTTGAAAACGGCAGAATTTTCTGTAGGATTTGAGGCGGCGATCGCTAATTTTGCCCCTTCACTTCTATAAGCTATTGGCAGACATAAAAAACAGGCAGATAACAGTATAAGTGTGATTTTATATTGATGTTTTCTAATCATCTCTATGCTTGTGATTTTAGAGTACTACCTCTCATTTTAACCACTCTATTGTAAAGAAAATTAAATTTTTTTGGAAGAAATTCTAAACTTTTATGTTGGCCATTAAATAGGCAGTTACACTTATCTTAACATCTCAAATATATCGCACGCTAGCAATCAGCCAAAAGGAATAATTATTATGACATTCAGAATTCTAAGTTTGGATGGCGGTGGAATGCGTGGAGTCATCTCTGCACGCATACTCAAAGAAGTTGAAAGCCAACTTCAGGAACGTAAAGGCTTAGCTTTACACGAATATTTTGATATGATTGCCGGAACTTCGACAGGCTCGATTTTAACAGCAGGTATTGGTACTAAAAATACAAGCGATCGCCTCATCCAACTCTATCAAGACAAAGCCGGAACAATATTTCCATATCAACAAACAAACCTCAAAGAGTATTTGCCAGAATCTTTACACTCCTGGGTATTTCCACTAGAGGTAGTGCAACAATTAATCAATACATTTGCACCTGCCAAATATTCGCACGCTGGACTGATTAGCTCTTTACAAGACGTTTTAGGAGAAGTCGAAATCGGTAAAATTGAAGACAATATTATTTTAATTCTTGCTTACGATACACTTTACAGGAATACTACGTTTTTTACCAATTGTCATCCCGATATTGGAGATAGGTGGTATGACGATACTCCCCTATGGGAAATCTGCGTTTGCTCCTCCTCTGCTCCCACTTTCTTTCCAGCTTATGAGTTAAAACCGCGCAACAAAGAAAAATATGGAGATAAGTGGTCTTTCCCTCACATCGATGGTGGAGTAGGTGCAAACAATCCTTCTCTGGCTGCCTTAAGTCTAGTACTCAGAATCAATCAAGCGCTCAAAAACAGCCAAGAACAAGGAAAACCTCTACCAAAAGAACTACCTCCAAAAATGAAGGAGAAGCTGGAAAATGTCAAATTTGAAGATATTTCTATACTTTCGATCGGCACTGGTAGGACTGGAGAACCTTATCGATATGAAGAAGTAAAAAACTGGAAAACATTGAACTGGGCGCAACATATTGTTGATGTGTTTATGGAGCCAACATCGGAGGTGGATACCACAATTTGCCAACAAATTATGGGTGGATTTAACTCAAAACGTTACTTGCGCCTTCAGTTTGATTTGAATGAAAGATTTAAAGCTAAAGATCCAAATAACGAGAGTTATAAAGATGTTCGCGAAATAGTTCCAGAGAAAGACCGAAAAAACCGGTTTACAGGTAAGAAAATTAGTGAAGCGATCGATGATTCCAGAAAGCAGATTATCAACGATTTACTCGCAACAGCAACAGAATTTATAGAGCAAGGTCTTACGTCTTATGCGAGAGTAGGAGGTGATTCCCAGCCGGTGAAAAAAGCGATCGCATCTTTCATTGATTCTAACTAGCTTATTTGTGGAAACTCATCTGCGCTTAATTGTTACTCTTGCGGAAGTTACATTCAGCTTTGGTGCGTCAGAGGGATAAAATTAGCGATTTATGCTAAAATGGTGCTATCTGACGCACTTTACAGCTACAGATTTAGCGTTAAAGCTGTTTTAACAATTGAGTACAGGCGCGATCCATCGCACCTGTACCTTTAGCACTCAACTAGGCTGGCTAGCTAGGCTGATTAGATGCTGCGGCGGCTGACTCTTGTTTCTGCGCCTCAGCATTTTTATCATTCATTGCTTGCAATTGGTTCAAGTGAATGTTATTGACTTGAACGATAAAGTTTTCGATCGCCTTTTGCGCTTTGAGAGGCAATTCGGTTTCTTCCGCCGTATCGTAGTAACTATATAACGGACTTACACCCAAGATAAATTTCTCCTGTTCGGCTTCCAACAATTCCACCGTAGTGTTAGCAGCCAACCAATTCTTTTGAAAAGGAAACGAGGTAACGATACTAGCCACGATAGCTGCGATCGCCGGACAAATTACGGGTAGCCACTTCAGCCAAGTTACACCAGCTTCCAATTTGTCTACTAACACCAAAATCGGTGTAATTCCAGATAAAACCACCGTGGCAAGTTGCGAAATATAATAAATATTTCGACAGTTAGTTCTCGTCCTTTTATAATCATCAACCAACTCCTGACAATACTCTAAAGCACTTTCTCTTGCTGTGTTTATCGAAGCATTTTCGATCAGTTGCGAATTTCCCACCAGCGCATTGTATAGTTCGGCTTTTCTGCTGATTTTCTGCCGAAGTGATGCCCCATTAAATGTTTTCGAGAGGCTCAAATTAGCTAAAAACATAAAAACCGAAACCGATGCCAAAACAGCCAAGTAGATTTTGGCCATTTGCACCTCTGGTAAAATAAATGTAACGATTCCTGCACCAACCGCTCCTGCTAGCACCAAGTACTCGAATACCTTCAGCGTTAACAAGAGAATTTGATTTGGTGACTTAGGATTTTCTGCTACGTTAATCTGAGGCAAATTTGTCATTTGTGCTGCATCAGTCATTATTTTTGACTCCAGTGGATTACCTTACCACTATATTGCTTAGCATAAAATTGGTTTCGTCACAAGTCTATTTAATTTTTATTTTATTTTGCTATGATAATATATTTATAGTTGAGCGG
>NZ_JACJUP010000817.1:0-3311 GCF_014748295.1 Planktothrix sp. FACHB-1355
CGGACTCAAGTGCCCGTTCGGTTTGAATATCTTCATACCACTGCTGAGGGTCAACGCTGGTTATCGGGAAGCGTTTGCTCGATCGCAGTCAGCCCCACTGGGTATCCCAGGTTTTCCTACATATTTGAAGATATTACCCATCGCAAACAAGCAGAACAAATGCTGGAGCTTCAAGCTGTCATTACTCGTAATATGGCGGAAGGCATTTGCTTAGTGAGAGCCGATAATGGAATCATTGTCTATGCCAATCCTAAATTTGAGCAGATGTTTGGCTATGACTCTGGAGAACTCAACGGTCAGCACGTTTCGATTGTGAATTATGGCAACGAATCGGTAAGTGCTGAAGATGTCAATCAAGCCATTCGGTCTGTCGTCTTACAAAACGATGAATTCAGCTATGAAGTCCAGAATGTTAAGAAAGATGGGACTCTTTTTTGGTGTAGTGCAACTTGCTCTGTATTCAGGCATTCCGACTACGGCGACGTTCTGGTGGCAGTTCACCAAGATATCACCGTAGCGAAGCGCCTCGAAGAAGTTCGCAAACAAGCAGAAGAAGCTTTGCGACAACAGGCAAACTACGAACATCTGGTCGGACAAATTGTCAATCAGATCAGGCGATCGCTGGATTTAGATGAAATTCTGGCGGTGACGGTGACAGAGGTGCGACAACTCCTCAATGCCGATCGGGTGTTGATTTTTCAACTGCATGAAGATGGTGCGGGCAGTGTTGTGGAAGAATCCGTGTTGCTTGAGTATCCAGTGACTGAGAAAATGTGGTGGTTAGATGAATGTTTGCCATCAGACTGCTATGACTTTTATTGCCAGGGAAAGCCACGCATTGTGTCCGATGTGGCAACAGATGAATGGGGGTCTTGCTTAGTTGAGTTTATGCAGGAAGTTAGTGTCAAGTCGAAAGTTGTCGCTCCCATTGTCCAAACGGTTGAAGGTTCCGATCGATCGAGAGTCTGGGGGCTTTTGATCGCTCACGCTTGTTCCTCTTACCGCCAATGGCAAACTATTGAAGCAGACCTCTTACATCGCGTTACCGATCAGCTAGCGATCGCCATCCAGCAATCCGAACTTTACAGAAAACTGCAAATCGAACTGCACGAACGCAAGCAAACCGAAGCAACTCTGCGAGAAGCGGAAAGACGCTGGCGATTTCTCCTCGACAACGTGCAATTAGTTGTGGTAGGACTCGATCTGGCTGGTGCTGTGAATTACGTGAATCCTTTTTTCTTGAAACTGACTGGGTACACAGAATCAGAAGCTTTGGGTAAGAACTGGTTTGAAACTTTTGTGTTGCCTTCCGAGCGGCAACATCTTCACACTATTTTCTCGGAAATGCTGACATCTAAGCCTCATCCCTACTATCAAAATTTTATCCTCACAAAATCGGGAGAACACCGATTTATCGCTTGGAATAATACCCTGTTAAGAGATTCTGCCGGCCATATTATCGGTACAGTCAGCATTGGCGAAGACATTACGGAACGACAGAAAATCGAGCAGATGAAAAATGAGTTTATTAGTATTGTCAGCCACGAACTCCGCACTCCTCTAACAGCGATTCGAGCATCTTTGGGATTGCTGCAAACTGGAATCTACGAAAAAAAGCCAGACAAATTGAAACGCATGATCGAGATTGCCGCAATTGATAGCGAGCGCTTGGTGCGTTTGGTCAATGATATTCTCGATCTCGAACGGTTAGATTCGGCTCGAGCTGTCCTGGAGAAAACAACCTGCAAGGCGAGCGATTTAATCCGACAAGCTGTAGAGGCAGTGCAAGCGATCGCCGATCGGCAACAGATCGCTTTCGATATCCATCCCACCGATATCGAAGTTTGGGCCGCATCGGATGCGATTGTCCAAACGCTGATCAATCTGTTGAGTAATGCGGTTAAATTCTCGCCTGTCGGTTCTACCATTACTGTAAGTGTCGAACCGCAAATCGATCGGGCCCTGTTCCAAGTTCGCGATCGGGGGCGAGGCATTCCAGCTGATAAGCTGGAAGCTATCTTCGGACGATTTCAGCAAGTGGATGCCTCCGACTCTCGCGATAAAGGCGGAACTGGTTTGGGACTGGCAATTTGCCGCAGTATTATAGAGCGACACGGTGGGCGAATCTGGGCTGAAAGTAGTCTTGGTGCTGGCAGTACATTTTTCTTCACGCTCTCACTACAACAAGAAGCATAATCATGATGGCCAAAAAAGTGTTAATCGTAGATGACGAAGAACGACTGCGGGAACTTGTGCAAGCGTGCTTAGAAGATTTGGGAGGATGGGCAGCGCTTACGGCTGGATCGGGCCAGGAAGGGCTACAAATCGCCCAAACAGAAGCCATTGATGCTATTCTCCTAGATGTCTCGATGCCTGGAATGGACGGCTTTGCGGTCTACGATCGACTTCAGACAAATCCGACCACGCGATCGATTCCGGTCATTCTCCTCACGGCCAAAGTCTTAGCAAGCGATCGCGCCCGCTTTGCCCAAATGGGGATAGCAGGAGTAATTACCAAACCTTTTGACCCAATTACAATCACCGAAGAAGTTGCTGAAATCCTGGGCTGGAAATTTGAGTATTAACTTTTGTAAAAAAAATCGTATTTTTATCAGTTCTTTATCAGTTCTTTATTTTTAGCATATAGCTTTTTAGATAAACAGAAGCTAAATGTCTTAGAAGCCTATGAACACTATTTATTGGCAATCAATGCAATACTTGAATGAACTAACCCAATCTATCATGAATTATTGGGCTAGTTTGCTGGAAGATTGCCACCAATCAACGCTCTGGATTGGCAGCACAGAAGCATCGGCGATCGCAGGTATTACAATTGACGAAACCGCCAATTTATTGGCGATTAAAGCTCATCTTCCCAATATCGATATTAAAGACATCCATATCGAAGTAACTGAGGAAACGCTTTTAATCAGGGGAAAGTGGCCAGCTACAACAGGAGTAGAAGGTTATTTTCATCCCGGCAGTTTTAAAAGTTTAATTCCTTTTCCTTCTCCAGTTCATCCCAAAACAGTTCTAGCTGAATACAAAGATAACGTTTTGATTATCCGCATACTCAAACAACAGATAATTACAGAACCTAAAGTTTGCGTCGATGTAATCGATGCGAATTTAATGCTTCCGCAATTGCACGAGATAGAGCCAAAAGCAACAAGAATAGAAACCTGCAATACTTCTCCCTCCTTATATGCTAAAAATAACAAAAAACGATAAGATCGTGACAAACTGTCCTTGTTGCTCCTACCAAATGGTTCGTCACGCCAGACTACATCAAACTTATTGGTTTTGTCGGC
>NZ_JACJUP010000818.1:0-3233 GCF_014748295.1 Planktothrix sp. FACHB-1355
GGTACCTGTGTAATTCGCGGCTGCGTTCCTAAAAAATTAATGGTATATGCCTCTAAGTTCTCGCATCTATACGAAGACGCAGTTGGCTACGGTTGGAGTAAAGTCGAACCCAGCTTTGATTGGCAAAAACTCGTTACCGCCGTCAACAATGAAGTCATGCGTCTGAATCAGCTGCATATTAACTTTTTGGCAAAAGCTGGCGTCGAGTTATTTCAAAGTCGCGCCACTTTAGTCGATTCTCATACCGTAGAAGTAAATGGACGCAAAATCACAGCCGACAAAATTTTAATTGCTGTCGGCGGCGAAGCTATCAAACCGGATTTACCTGGCGTGGAATATACCGTTACTTCTCGCGAGATGTTTCACCTTAAGGAACAACCCAAGCGTCTGTTAGTTATCGGTGCTGGCTATATCGCCGTAGAATTTGCCTGTATCATGCACGGATTGGGCTCTCAGGTAAGTGTGATGATTCGGGGCGATCGCATTTTAAAAGACTTTGATGAAGATATTAGCAGCGGCGTTAAGGATGGCATGAGCAAACACGGTATCGACTTTATTTGCAATAGCCTAGCCAAAAAATTTGAACAGACATCAGAAGGGATTAAAATCACTTATGCTGAAAAAGGCAAAGACACAGAATCCACTATAACCGCAGATGCGGTTTTATTTGCGATCGGTCGCGCACCCAATTTAGCCAGACTCGGTTTGGAAACAGCCGATGTTGAAGTTATCAACTGCGAAGATGAAGATTTGCCTAGATTGCACGGTTACAGCGTCAACTGCGCCATCCAAGTTGATGAGTACAGCCGCACCAACCAACCCAATATTTTCGCTGTCGGCGATTGCACCAACCGCATCAATTTAACACCCGTTGCTATCGGTGAAGGTCGCGCTTTTGCCGATACCGAATTTGGCAACAATCCCCGCGTTTTCAGTCACCACGAAGTCGCATCTGCCGTATTTTCCCAACCCGAAGCCGGCACAGTCGGATTGAGCGAAGCCGAAGCGCGACAAAAATATGGCGACGCCGTAAAAATATATCGCGCCCGTTTCCGTCCCATGTTCCACAGTTTGACTGGCGCTGATGAAAAAGTTACGGTCAAGTTAGTTGTTGACAGCAATACCGAGCGAGTATTGGGCGCTCATATGGTAGGCGAAAATGCCGCCGAAATTATTCAAGGCATCGCCATAGCCGTCAAAATGGGCGCTACCAAAAAAGACTTCGACGCCACAGTGGGAATTCATCCTTCTACCGCTGAAGAATTTGTCACGTTGCGATAAATATCTGAAAAATCGGGTTTCTTTGTCAGAAACCCGGTTTCTGACAAGTGCAAGCTCTGAGATTTCCTATTTAATCAATACTTGAAATGATTTCCTGCAATTCCTCTAGAGTACTCACCCTCTTGAGTCCCAGTTGAATTGTCTTCAATCGCTCCAAATCAGAAATTTGAGATATTTCCGGCATCAGCTGTACTCCCTCGCTGCCGAATTTCATCTCTAAAATTAGTTCGATTGATGACAGTCGTTCTTGGCGTATTCCTTGTTGCAAAATTTCTTGATACCACGGAGACTCGCTTAACACTGCCATATCCCACCTCATGATTTGCTGAACTAAAGCTCTTTTTTAACGCCACAAAAACCCCGACAGCTTAGAAATCTTGGGCTATACAATTCCTCTTCAGAATAGAGGGGACTTTCAATGATAAAAACCCGCCGATGCGGGTTTTGTTTGTCTTGTCGCGATTTCGATCGCTCCGATATTCTCAATGCTAATATTTAATTTTTCTAAATCTTTCAAACAGCAACACCCAAGCCATATTCTCTGAGGAATCTCCTCTCATTGTTTTTCAGCCCGGAGTTGCACTGAGATATAAAATCCAGTTCCCTATCTCCCTTGGCAATACATGAGGAAATATCAGACTTTTGGTTGGGTGTTACTGTTTTTGGATGAGACAGATGCTATATGAAACAGCGGCTTTTACCTCTTTATTACAAACGTTAACTTCGCTGTGGTATCTGTCGGAGAAGCTTGTTTGCTTCATGTTTTTAATTTAGCACGCTTTTTCAGAGAGACAAGCGAATGAAACTAAACTTTACTTTGTGTGAGGTGACTGCTGCTTAGTTTAAGAAAATAAATAAAGCGCGATCGCTACACTTGAGATTACTTCTCGGACAACAGAAGAGTTTGTTATATATTGAACGGTGTCGCTAAACTAAGAGCTATCTTCCCTACTTGACCCCTTTGTGTGGGTTAGCCCCAAGCTTTGGTCGCTACGATCGTTGGGCGAGGTGCTATCTCAATATTGCTAGATAGTCAGATGGGCGATGCAAGTGCGCGTACAGACTGCATATCGTTGCTTTATTGCCCTCCCTCTCAGGAAAGATTTATTGTTTTGAATCCACCAAGCCATGTTTGAGAACGCGCTCACTTTGGTGTTCACCGATCTAGTAAATTCTACTGCCATGAAACCCAAATTAGAAGGCAGTGACATCAGCGCACGCAACCGCGTGTATCGGGACACAATTTTGATGCCGCATCGCCACCGCGTTGAAGTCAGTGTAGAGAAATACGGTGGGCGCAAAGTTGAAACTATCGGCGACGCTTTCTTCCTCGTCTTCCCCAAACCTATTCAAGCTGTACAATGTGCGATCGCCATCCAAAATAGCCACATCACCGACCCTATTCCCACACCATTTGGAAAACTGCAAGTCACGATCGGAATGCACACGGGTAGCCCGCTTCCGGATGCCGATCGCTTCATCGGACACGAAGTAGATTATGCCGCCCGTGTCGCCGCCCTCGCCAGCGCCGAGCAAATTTTACTCTCGGAAGCCACCGCCGCACTGTTGCGCGACACCCAAATCGCTGAGTTAGCCCTGCATCCCCATCTTTGAAGTCCTCTACGGCGACAACAAAGAACCCAAACCCCTCAAAGACGGCATCAAAGCAGGGATTGACTTTTGGCGGAAAGTGTGCAGAGACAGACTAGAATCGCAAAAACGGCTCACCACCAATCCCCTCACAGCTGAAGAGGGAGTAACCTTCGATTTAGATGAAATTTACATACCCTTGGGATTGGTAGAGAGAAAACAACGCGATCGACGCAGCGGAAATATTTCTCCAGAACAAGGTTCTCAGCTATACAAACCTGTCAGCTTAGATCTGGTATCGCCGCCAAAGGAAGTAACTGCAACATTTGAAAACGATGAGTTTTTTGAGAAAGTCCTCAAAC
>NZ_JACJUP010000819.1:0-3309 GCF_014748295.1 Planktothrix sp. FACHB-1355
TCAGGAATTTTTCTCGCCTCGATGAAAGCGCCGCCAAACAAGTAGACATTCATTCCGGTATCGATAGTACGCTGCTGCTTTTACAGCATCGTCTGCATTCTCCGACTTGCACCAAGGAAGAAGGACAAGGAAAAATTCTCGAAATTGAAGTTAATAAAGAGTACGGGCAGTTGCCTTTAATCAATTGTTACCCAGGCGAATTAAACCAAGTGTTTATGAATCTGCTCAATAATTCTATTGATGCTTTGGTGGAAGGATATAAGAAAGGATACAGTCAACAGCCAACAATTTCGATTCGGACTTATCAGATTAATTCAGAACGCATAGCTATAGCGATCGCAGATAACGGTATCGGCATGAATCAACCAATCCTCTCTAAAATATTCGAGCCTTTTTTTACCACTAAACCCGTAGGTTCGGGTACGGGTTTGGGGTTGTTTATTTCCTACCAGATTGTAGTCGAAAAACATGGTGGCCAGTTAAATTGTAATTCCGAACTGGGCAAGGGGACAGAATTTGTAATTGAAATTCCCATCCATCGATTTTAAATTTTAGGTAAGCATTTTGTGCTGTTTTTTTGATACTAAAATAAGCCAACCGATGTACATTGAACATATTTCAACGTACATCGATATTTCAAATTAGTAACTATTTTTTACTTGCCAAAAGCATCTTTGATGCCATCAATAGCACTTTCCAAAGCATTCTTCGTGTTGTCTATTGCTTCTTGAGTGCGAGCGGAGTCTTCATTTGCGCGTTTCTCAATTCGATCTGCATCTCTCTTAGCTTTGCGCTCGATGAAATTACCATCGCTGCCGGTTGCTTGCTCAACGCGACTGGCATTTTTATTTGCCGTTTTCTTAACTTGCTCTGCCGCATCTCGGACAAAATTTTTGGTTCGTCCAGCGTCTTCACTGGCTTTTCCTTGAGCCTGACTGCCCACATCTGCTGATGCGATCGCGTTTGTAAGAGGTGCAGCCATTGCTGGGCTGTTCGAGAAGAATGCTCCTACCCAAAAGAAGGCGATCGCCGATACGCAAAACAGAGCCGTAGCCATCCACCGTCCTACAGTTGATAGCCGTTTTGTCACAAAATTCAGTTTCATTGAATACAAACTCCATGAGATTTAATATCCTATTCGTACCCGATCTGGCTCATCATTTAAACCGCTCTCTAGAAGGAGTTTCTCTGGCGGGAATTATGACATTAGCTCCTTCTTTTGGTAGATAGATTAATTGGACATCTCCTTGTCTATAATGTACAGATGTTGTACGCAACCTCTCGACATTCTCTACAGAGGTTGCGAAGGCGATCGCAAATCGAGTTAAATAAGATTGCGTTCTATAAAAGACAAATCCAATCCACCAAAATTGGTTACCAAGGCTACATTTAAATTTTCCAGAGATTTGACCAGCCACAATATTTCATTTACAGTTTTAGATTCATAGTAATTAAACAAAAGCGAAAAGCGCTTTTCTAGATGCGGCTTAACTTTGCTGGAAAGTAAGACGATTTTGAGCAACAAACCGATTGTGCGGAGGGTGCCCATATTAGAAATCATGTCAATAAAAAGATAATAATTGGAGTGTTGGGGACTTTCTACCAAAAAGTTGAATAGTTGGCTGCAAGTCCGCATCAATAAGAATTCATCTAATTTTTGGTTATCGTTTTCGGGAAATGTATTTTTTAATTGCTTGTACAAGCGATCGTTAAATTGGTGCTTGCCGTATTTCGTCTCGATAGAAGCAATCAGGTATTCGTATAGATCGGCTTTAAATGCTCGGTAAGATTTCGCCCTCGCTACACGAGTTAGGAAAACAGTTGCCAAGTCTCGGTATGTGTAAGATTCTTCGACTTTGCCGACAAATTCATTAATAGCCGAATACAATTCTCCATCGCTTAGTAAAGTGGGATTGGCGAGAGAAATTTCTGTTTCTTGTATTGATGATGCAGAATAATTAATTTGCCTTCGCCCAATCAAATAAGGCATATATTGGGCAAAATTTAACTCATATTCGCGCTGCTTTTGACGTTGGATTTCTCGAATTGTTTGTCTGTGTTCGTAAGAGTTATTTTCAGGTAGCAAATAATGAGTATACAAATAAGGATATCGGCAAATTAATTGACCTAAAGAAGTATTGACTTCTGCCATATTTAGAGGCAGAGTAGGCTCTACAACTTGTGCCAAACGTTGTAGAGTTTGATACTCTTCACTGGCAGTGAAATGTAATAGCAACTCTTGCAAGCGCTTGACTAAGTGAGAACGAGATGCTAAGTAAATAAAACGGGAAGAAGAATTTTTAAACAAAGCCACTAAGTCAGCGATCGCACTTTGTTTGTGCGAGTGCAACTGCCAACGATTGATGAGGATATGGCAGCAACGGTTGAGCAAATTGATAAATTCTTGTTCGTTACCTAAAAAAGCAATAATTCTGTATAGAGCCGCTTCAATTTCCGGATCGGGATAACCCATCCCGTCGATAAACAACTTGCGAAAACGCTCAATTAACTTCGTCGGTGACTCTTTTTGTACTAAGTAGAGAAAGTGATCGTATAAAAATTGAGCATCGTTGTTTGTAGAGCGATTCTCATCATATCTAGAATAATTATTTTGTTTAATTGTGAATAAGATATTTTTCTGGCTGGCATTCAAAAAATCATAGTCCTGAGAAGTTAATGTTTTATCTGCTGCCCACGCTAAAGCTGCCTGTAATTTTTCTCCTCGCAACAATCGCGATTCATCTAAACGACCTGAAACTAACCAAGCTTCAAAATCTGCTTTGTAAGGTCGTCGTTCGGCTAATTTTTGTTGAACCCAACCAGAGTTAAAAATTAACTTGTAAATGTTATTATAAACCCTTAACTTGCCTTGCTGTTTGACTACCAAACCACTCAGGCGCAAATCCATTTCTTCGGGAGTGTCATTAGCTGGAATTTCCCCTGCGAGCAAAATTCGCTGGTATAAAGCTAAAAGTTTACTGCTGTTGGGGTCGCGCCCCAAGAGGCGATCGCGTATCGTCCGCAAATGCTCTGGTTCGTCTTGGGCTTCCCAATTTTCGATTATACAGCTTTTCACCAGATTTTCGATCGCCTCTGCTTCCTCACCTTCACGAATAAAATTTAAAGAGGAGATCGCCATTTTACAAAGCTTTTGAGTGAGGAAAGGTTTGCCACCCGTCCAATCTAAAATTTCTTTAAGCACTGCCTTGGGATTGTCGGCTTTCGGGTCTAATCCGGCGGCTAAAGCAAAGCATTCGTGCAGTTGAAAGCCAGTCAGACGAATCGCTTGACCGATATTAAAAGGCGTGC
>NZ_JACJUP010000082.1:0-11209 GCF_014748295.1 Planktothrix sp. FACHB-1355
AACGAAGTGCGAATTGTGTAGCTGGCGAAAGGCTAACAATCACCTCCTTGATTACCGCAGGCCCAGTTCCCAAACATAAAGCTGTAATCAGGATTAACACAAAACCCAGAGTGTGTTTGTGGGTTTCTAGAACAAATTTTATCATAAACTACCTGTAATCATGCAATATCAACTGGAGCTATCTAATTGTTGCTCAAGTAAAGATGCTTATGCTGCTCAAAATTATGCCGTCCCGTAAAGTAGTCCCAAGACAAATAAACTACCTCAAGATGTCGGCTACCGGAATTAGTACTGAAAGCCTTACGTCCGTGAAGAATTCTCGCGTTTTGCATTAACAAACAATTGCCAGGTTGCAGGCGGATACAGTATTGGTAATCGGGATTTTCGAGATAACGGAAAAATGCCGAGTAAGCTGCATAAAATTCTTCCATTTCTTCAAATGGTAGATCCCAATTATAGACATGGGAGTGACCAAAGGTAATCTCCTCTACTTCTCCTTGATAATCAAGTTTTAAGAGGGTTTGTGTGCGCTGGTAATAATATTGAAACTCTGTGTAAAACTGTTGAAATTGGATCGGGGTTTGGGCTAAAATTTGAAAGTAGTCTGGATGATCTTTACGAAAGTCTTGAGCGATACGAAACCCATCGACTAGAACACTTTCTCCACCCATTACCGTATTTTCTACCATGTAAAAACAGACCAGCAAGGGGTGATTATACCGATAAGGGTAATCGGTGTGGGGTGATAGGGGATAGTCCGTTTCTCCTAAATCATTCGCCCCTGGTTTGAATTTTACCGGAGCAAAAGCTCCGTATTCGGTGTGATATATCGGCCCGATGTTGTCGGCGAGAAAAGGCGCTAATTCCTCTAATTTCATGTTTTCTAGGAAAGTAAATCCTAGCTGGAAAAGTTCCTTAACCCAGGAGGTACGATCGCAATTGGGAAAATCATGATACTGGAGTGAGTAAGCTTCAATTCCGCTTTTGTCCCAGAGAATTTTTTCCTCTTTCCCCTTTTCTCTCCGACGATGGGGTTGATCGTAAGCATGAATCATCAACCAAGAGAGGGGAAAAATACTCTGATGAGATGGGTTTTCGTCCCAGTCGATCGTTAATTCTTCTTTCCCTAATTCTGCTGATAAAGGTTTGGGGGGAGTGGTGCGATCGCTAATATTATGAATTTTCTGGAAAGAAGTGGGATGGCGACACTGGGGACAAAGGCAATTATCGCGTAACCAAATGTAATGAAAGCGTTTATCTTCAACTGTGAGATAATTATGGTTGAACATTGTGATGAATGATAGTTTAGTTAATTGAGGTTTTGTGGGCTGGTTGCCCACTTTAGAAATCCGGTTTTTCGGGCTGATTTTAGGATTTTAACAACACCTCTAATTTATCTTTTAGGGATTCTTTCCCGTTTATGGTTTGATAACCGTTGTATTCCAGGGTTTCTCCCTTGGGGATTAATGTTTGATAGAACACTTCTTGAGGGCAATTATTTTCATCGGCGATCAGTACCCGCGCTTCATGTCCATACTGCAAAACTTCAGAGCGATCGCGTTGTTCATTCGCCCAAATTATCAAAGTATCTCCAGCTTGACACAATAGCGCTCCGCCACCATTGGGACAAATTTGACCCGATCCAGATTCTCCTGGTAAAACATAAGTTGACCAGCGATTTCCATTGTCAATATTAACAATTTCCACTTCTTCTAAAGGCAAAATACCGACTTGTTTCAGTAAGTCTTGGTCAATGGTGACACTACCCACATAATGACGGTTAGCCTCTGTTACCCGCACTCGATGAAGTTTGGCGTGCATCAGTTTAATTGTAGCCATAATTTCTCCTCAATTTTGTTTCGATAGTTGGGATTGGATTGTGCAAATTGGTGTCAAGAGTTAGGTTTTTGCCACAGAAAAGCATACATGGGTTCTACTTCAAAGGCATTAAATTTCTTTCGCTCAATTAAACGCCATGACAACTCTTCTAGCACCTGTTTTAAAGATTCATTAGTGTTGTAGTAGTCTTCTCGCACTGTTAGGAGAAAATAACCTCCAGACTTTAACAAAGAAGATAGATTGTTTAAAGCTTGGGGATGAGCATGACCAAAGGTGAAAACGCCTACAGAAATAATAGCATCAAAAAATTCCTTGTAAAATATTTTTAGGGATTCGTCTTCTAAGTTTCCCAGATATAAATCCTGATAAACTTGTTTTTTTCGAGCAATTTCTAGCATTTCCTCGGAAAGATCGATTCCTACAATTTGGGTATATCCAAGTTCGGCCAGCGCTTCTCCAACCATTCCTGTACCTGCACCCGCATCGAGGATAATTGCATCTTTATGCGGCAAGAATTGGGCTAAAGTTTGGGCTGAATTAATCGGAGAAACCCGATAGGATTTATCTAATTCTCGATCGTAGATTCTCGCCCAGGCATTGTACTTATTCCGTAAGGTTTCTCGATCGTTTGTTTCGTAAATCCAAGTTAAGCGATCGCTAACTTTTGTACAAAGATAAAATCCCCATCCTAACTCCCTTTTATCAATAGCTTCGCACATTTTTTGATATGCCATACTTAAATCTGGATATTTTTCTAAAGCCAGTTGAGAGAGCAATTCATAGCTTTTTTTTAGGTGGTCGCTCAAGTCTACTTTTTTTCCAACCAACAGCCCTAACTGACTGAGGAAATCTGCATAACTCTCAAAGCTAAAAGTGGGTTCAAAAAGTAATCTTTCGTAAACATATTGCCAACCCGAAGGGCTAATTTCTGGGATAGGCGTTATCAAATCATCAAAGAGAAATATTCCCCCTTCTTGAAGAACTCGCTGAATTTCTTCTAAGGCTTTCTCCTTTTGTGGGATATGATAAATTGTGGCTTGACTCCAAACATGGGTAAAGGAATTATCGTCATAAGGTAAGCTAGTGGCAGATGCTTTCTCGAAGGAAATATTTAGGTGAGGATAATTTTTAGCTTTCTCTTGAGCATTATTAACCCGCACACCGCTTAGATCGATGCCAACAACTTCACAACCCGTTTGTTGCGCCAGCCAAATCGCAGTATTACCATTGCCACAACCGATGTCTAACACCTTGGAAGAGGCATCAATTTTGCTCTGTTCGAGCATATAGTGATTCCATCGTTGACAAGCCTTAATAAACTCTTCGGGCTGAGAGTCTTCTAAGTTGTCAAAATACCCCCAATGGAGACTGCCTTCTTCATCCCAAAAACTTCGATAGAGACTATCTTCACTATCGTAAAATGCTTCGGTTTCTGCTTCGGTGAATTTTTTTAATTTCATTTTTTTACCTAAATAATAACTTGAGTTACTGAGGTCGAGTGCTGCTTGGCAAATTTATTCATAAAGAATATCAGCCTTTCTACTGCTTCTAGGGTGACACCGTTATAAAGACTAACCCGACATCCTCCTCTAGTGCGATGTCCGGCTACTCCAATGATTCCCGCTTGAGAAGTTTCGTAAATAAACTGTTTTTCTAGGCTTTCATTTGGAATTGTAAAAACCACATTCATTTGAGAACGGGAAGATGGCTCTACCGGACAATGAAATAAAGACGTTGAATCAATAAAATCATAAAGTAATGAAGCCTTCTTCTGATTAATTTTTTCTAGATTTTCCAGTCCCCCGATATCTTCTTCAATCCATCGTAAAATCTGCCAAGTGATATAAATTGAAAAACAGGGCGGAGTATGATAATTAGACTTGCTTTTAATATGGGTGCGGTAGTCGAAAAATTCAGGTAGCCCTTCGCAAATTTTGGTCAACATTTCTTTGCGAATTAAGACAATAGTAGTCCCAGCCAGTCCAACATTTTTTTGAGCATGGGCGTAAATAACACTCAAGTTGCTAACATCAATCTGCTTACTCATAAAATCGGAACTCATGTCAGCAATCACCGGAATCGGAATTTCTGGAAAGCTATGAAATTGAGTACCAACAACGGTGTTGTTGCTACAAAGGTGAAGAAACTTAGCACCTGGACGGGTATGAATCTGATTTAAGTTGGGAACAGAGGTGTGGTTATAATCAGATGATGAAGCGATAATTTTTAAGTCTCTCCCTAAACTTTGTGCAGAGCGAATCGCTTTTCCTGTCCAATATCCCGTATCAATATAATCAATTGGATCGCCGGGTTGAGAGAAATTCATGGGAACCATGAGAAATTGCAACGATCCTCCACCTTGGAGAAAGATAATCTCAAATTGATCATCTAAACCCATCAACTTCTTAATGCGTTCAGCACTATCATCAATGATAAATTGAATCTCATCACTGCGATGGCTTAATTCCATCACACTCATCCCTGTACCATTGAAGTTAAACAGTTCTGCATGAACTCTTTCCAGAACGGGTAAAGGGATAGCACCAGGGCCAGCATAAAAGTTGATCGCCCGACCATCGGAAAAGTTTTTCTTTACTTGAGTTTTTGGGGATAATATCATATTTTTGATAACTTTTTGGGAGCAACTGATTAATTACAAGCTATTTAGGTGAATTTTAGTTAAAAATTCATCGGAATTTTTAACTAAAATTCTGGTTAGTTCCTACAATCATTACCCCACAAAAACCTAGATCGTAAGTTTCCATTGAGAAATGATTAGACTCCAGTAACTCTTGAAAATAGTTGATTGGATAAGCATAAGCAGTATGTTGTCCATCTTCCATAATTACCTTATTTCCATTAATACTATTTACTTTGTAGCCACAATTTTTGTAAAGTTTCAATCTTTCCTGCATGACGGCATCACTGCATTGATAGGTGGAAATAAAAATTCTTTCTTCAACCCATTGACTCAGCCCCCTAAACACATCTGGATGAATTTCTGGTGGCATATTACCAATGGTATTCCAAGCTAAAGTGGCAAATTGATAGGTTTTAGACAGAAGAGATGGTAAATCCTTAGCATTTCCATGAATCACATCAACATTATGCCAATTATTGGTTCTTTTTCTGGAAACATTGACCAGATATTCAGCATAATCAATGCCAAGTATTTCTCCCACAAATGGGGCAAGCATCTTCAGATAGCGACCATCTCCACAGCCTATTTCTAGCAGACTTTTAGCTCCTTGCAAATGCTTGAATAAAAAAGCTTCCTCCAGTGCCATATATTCTTGAATCGCTTCAGGATAATTCTGATAGTCAAGAAGTGCCAGACCTTTGTCCTATTCGTAAATATTTGTACTTTCCATATTCCTGATGAAGTCCTTAATTAAGAAGATATTTGCAAGGTCTATCAACTAAGCAAGATAGAGGAAAAATATAAGAAATATATGAGAAAGACAAAATTTCCCATTTTCCCGATCGCATACCGATCGCTAATATCTTGAATTTGGGCAATATGGAAAAATACTCATTGATATGCAATCTGTATCAATAAGGTCGGGCCAAATTTACGGGTAAACAATCGGATTATAAAAGCTGGAGATAGGCTCTGATGGCTGGACTCCTGGCATAAACTTTTGCCAATCGCCGGAAATCAGCTTTGGAGCATCAACGACACAAGCTCCATTTTCAAAATAGCTGATCCCAAAAGCTATACGCTGCTGGGTGGTATGATTGGCACCCGCCCCATGCACATTCAAACAATGGTGAAAGCTGATCTCCCCAAGCTCAAAGGGTTCTCGATCGATCGCGATGCCACGAGATTGAAGCATTTCGGATATGGCCCGGTCATGATTTTGAGAAAATTTATCGAATGGGATTTCTCTGACGAGCTTGTAAACTTCCATTCCTTTCGCCAACTCCAGCAATCCCATTTCTTTGGGAGTCGATTGCAGCGGAATCCACATTGTACCAATATTATTGCTGGCAATGGGGTAATGTTGACTATCGTAATGCCAGGGAGTACGGCCACATCCTGTCTCTTTGCACAAAAAGTCATCATGGTAGACCCGAACGCTTGCCACTCCCAACAACTCTGCTGCCAGCCGACCCAATTTTTTGCTGAACACAAACTCCCTAGCGATTTCACTTTCGAGCCACAGCAATTCTCGACTACTGAATTGTCGAGCCGGATCGGGTGGATTATACTGCTCGAACAGTTTCTTCAATTCTTTTCGGAGCAAAAACAGGGCTTCGGGACTGAGAACATTTTTGATTTTTATATAACTGTCCGTTTGAAATTGTTGAATTTGAGTGTCTGAAATAGGAAAAGGCTTGGCGAGTTCTTTACGAAGTTCTTCAATGGTTGGTACTTTGTTTTGAGCTTGTTCGGGTTGAACAATTAATTTCTCTGGAGCAACTGGTTGTTGGCTATTGTCAGCCAATGAAATATACCAATTCCACCACTGTTCGTTGGTTCCTGTCCAAGCTTCATCTATGCTATCAGTCTTGGCATTGGCGCTGGGAAGGTATGAGTTCTGGTTACTGGATGATTTCATAAAGTTATCTCTAGATATGTGTTGGCGATCGCTAAGGTCATACAGCGGTTTCGGACTCCGTGTAATACAAACTCATCTGTGTTTATCTGTGTTCATCTGTTTTCATCTGTGGTTAAAATTAAAAAACTGTACTACACAGAGTTAGAAACCGCTGTAGAAACATTGATGTTCAGAACGAAAAGACTAACCCGACATCCTCCTCTAGTGCCATGTCTGGCTACTCCAATGATTCCCGCTTGAGAAGTTTCGTAAATAAACTGTAAGGTCTATCAACTAAGTAAGGTAGAGGAAAAATATAAGAAATATATGAGAAAGACAAAATTTCCCATTCTCTCGATCATTCCCTTTGGTGGTATGGCTTCAACCAAGATTTGCCCAATTTCTCTAACTGACTTTCAAATGAGCGAACCCTAAGTTAACAGTCTCGAAGCAAATCCTTAATCCTCGTCAATTGGATTGTCAAATCCGTACTCTTCAAGTTGGCTGTCTCGTCGTATATCGCAGGTGACGCAGTGAAACGAACCGCCAAAAGTATAGACATGACGAAAAGCAACCGGAATGACTTCAAATCCTAAATTTTTGAAGAATTTGTGCATTGGTTCTTCGTCCTTTTCCACGATTACCCGCTTGGGATCTAATATCAAGATATTCATGCACAACCACTTACTCGACATATAGAGTGGCCAGTTATCAGGAAGAGTGGGTTGCACTGCTGTCACAACATCCCATCCGGCTTTCTTAAAGATGTCGATTTGATAGCAAGGTCTGTCGGGATTGGTTAAAACTAATCCGGGTCTTAGGGGGACAAATGTGGCATCTATGTGCATTGGGTTCGGATCTTGGAACTTCAGTGTATGAACCCGAAAGCGATCGCCAAGATGATTTCTGAGCCAGGTAATGCCTAGTTTATTCGTAACTTGACTGCGCTGAACAAATAAGTCTCGTCCGCAGCGAGTAATATCAGCAGCATCAAAGCAAGGTTCAAACTCAGTTGTTACAAAACGCCCAAGTTCTGCCAGTTCGTGCCGATCTTCGACAGTTTCTATGGGATAGTCAAAGTCGTACAATTCATCGCTCATCAAAGGTTTGGGAGCAGTCGTCCATTTAGCGCCCTGTTTCAAATATTCTTTCATTAAAGAGCGATAAGCTCGGTATTCAAAAAACCTCGCTCGCCACGCCATTGGTGCTTCAATAATCTCATTTCCGATAACGGTTAGTATATCTCGTGGCATGGCGGCATACAGACCTGTGGCTTCAAAGTCTGGAGTTTTATAGCTAGAAGAAAAGTCGATAATATCGGGTCGCCTTACGGTTACGCCTTCTCCTTCTAACACCCGACAGAACTCATTCAATTGTTTTGATGCTGGTTCTAGCAGTTCTTGAGGGTATGGACGACCGCCATATTTTTGGAAAAACCACCAGTTTTTAGGGTATGTATTGGCTTTGATTGTAGCATCGAACTGAGGAACACAGGCTCCCTCAACGCGACCTACAATAATTTCTTGCAGGGTGTCCCATTCATTGTAGCTGTTAACTATTGGCAAGGTTTTAGTGGAAGCTAATCTTTTGGAATGCTCGCTTGTCAACATTACATTGTCCTCTTACTCAAGAAGGTCTATCAACTAAGCAAGCTAGAGGAAAAATATAAGAAATAAATGAGAAGGAGAAAATTTCCCATTCTCTCGATCATTCCGCTGGTGGCTGAACGGGTAAGGTAAAATAAAAGGTGCTTCCTGTGCCCCACAGACTCTCTACCCAAATCTGTCCCTGGTGCTGTTGAACTATACTCTTGCAAATAGCAAGTCCTAACCCCGTTCCTCCCTTGTGTCGGGAATCTTGTACATCCACCTGCTGAAATCGACCAAAAATTGTTTCGAGTTTATCCGCAGGAATCCCTCGTCCGCGATCGCAAGTAGAAAAGAGAATATAAGGTAGTGAGGTATGGGTGTTCTCCCTGACTTTCTCCCTGTTTGAATCCTTCGCTTCGATAACCTCTGCCTTTACCGACACTGTACTACCCGCAGGCGAAAACTTGATGGCATTGCTCAACAGGTTGGTTAAGGTTTGCACGATCGCGTCTGGTGCAGCCCATACCGAGACAGCAAGCGGTGTCCAATCGAGATGGATTTTGGCAGTATCCGCTAGAGGCTGCACAGTTTCAACGGCTTGCTCGATCAGATCCGTCACCTCGCAAGCTTCCTTCACCAACTCGGTTTTTTGCGACTCCAATCGCTCTAAATCGAGGATATCATTCACCAATCGCACCAGTCGATCGCTATTATTGAGGGCAATTGAAATCAGATGGTTAAACTTTTCAGAATTGTTGTGATAGATTCCCGATTCCAAGATGCCGAGAGAACCGTGAATCGCAGTCAGCGGGGTTCGTAGTTCGTGACTGACAATGGAGATAAATTCATTTTTCATTTGTTCGATCGCATAGCGATCGCTAATATCTTGAATTTGGGCAATAAAGTAAATAGGATATTCTCGGCTATCTCGGACAACCGATACATTCACCAAAGCCCAGACAATATGACCTTGTTGATGCAAATACCGCAGCTGCACTTGGTAGATGTTAATTTCACCTGCGATCGCTCTTTGTACTTGCTCTAAATTCGTTGCCACATCATCAGGATGGGTAATTTCTGGAAAAGTTTTGGTCAGCAATTCCTCTTGACTGTTACCCAGGATTTGACAAAGCGATCGATTGACGCGAATGAATCGACCATCAAGCGCTACTAATGCCATGCCGATAGGAGCATCTTCAAAGGCGCTGCGAAACCGTTCTTCACTGCGTTGGAGTTCCTGGGTGCGTTCGGCAATTTGGTGTTCTAGCTCTCTGGAATAATCGGTTAAAATCCGCTCGGCTTGTCGTCGTTTCGTGATATCTTGAAAGGCAAGAATAGCATAGAGAAGATTGCCTGCTGCATCGAAAAACGGAATGGCATGAATCTCCAGGGCTACTCGCTCACCCTTGACTTCGATTTCCATATCATCTACGAAAGTTGTCTCGCCTCGCAGTGCTTGTGTAACTGGCAACTGCTCTACAGGATAAAGTTGATTAGTTCCTGCTTGATAAATTTGATAGGCTGCGGATAGTTCTTCAAGGGACAAGTTAGGAAGATTTCCTCGCCCTAAAATAGTTTCACCGAGTTGATTGAGTAAAATTTGATTTCCGGTGCTATCAAAAACGCTGATTCCCACTGGAACGTTGTGCAGAAGATGCTCAAATCGTTGTTCGCTCTCTTGCAGCGATCGAAACGACGTTTTAAGCTGATGCGCCATCCGTTGAAAAGCGATCGTCAGCCTTGCTACTTCACCGACTCCAGAGATTTCAACTGGATAATCTAACTGTCTTTCGGCAAGAGCTTCTGCGGCTTGCTGCAATCGATAAATAGGTCGGGCAATCCAACGCGCACTCAACATTCCTGTCCCTGCTGCCACCAATAGAGTCAGCCCACATAAAAGCCAGGTTCGCTGGGTATTAGCATGAATGTCTGCCATAAAATCGGATTCGGGAACGATCACCACCACCAGCCAATCCAAACCATATCGATCTTGGTAAGGAGTCACCCGGACAAACTGCCGCTCGTGGTTACTCATCAGCGTCAATTGTTGGGTTGTTTGCAGGGTACTCAAGTTGCCAAATTTGTGGGTAAGTTGCCGAGCAATATCTCGTGTTAGGGTATCCTTGCTATTTACCGCTAATAATCGCGTTGGTTCCCCTAAAGCTGGCTTCACAAAGGGTATCTCTAGGGTAGATGTGGCAACCAAATTGCCAGAACGCTCCATGATAAAAGTCTGTCCAGAGGGTGAGAATTTTAGCTGATTCAGAAAGGTATTGAGTGCAGCCAGGGTAAAATCAGAAGCAAAAACCCCCCGCCATTTTCCGGTAGCGTCGTAGATGGGAGCGAGGGCGTAAATTCCTAAAGTCGGTAAAATCTTGTAAACACAAATGGGCGACCAAGTTTGTTGACGAGCAGCTTTACCATAGCGATACCAAGGAGCTATGCGGTTATCAATCTTGAAGGTATAGATGAGTTTGCGAGGATTGCCTTTGAGGTCAACCAAATAATATTTCCGTTTACCGAGATCGTTACTTTTCAAGCTATAGAAAAAAGGCATACCAACCGACAAGTTTTCCCCAGTAACTTTTTCCGATTCTTTGACAATTTCTTCACTCTGAAAACGACCATAAGCAATGACTTCTGCTTCCTCGTTGCTAAAGAGGACACCTTCGATTAAGGGGTTAAGGGTAACTTGTTGCCAAAATTGCTGTTGTAGCTGCTCAAAGTTTTTTAGGTCAAGAGTTCCCTGCTGTACTGCCAAATAGTTTGCGGCTACAACGTCTTGGGAGGTGTGCAGGTAGATGGTGAGACGATCGTGAATCCGCAGCGACACTTGTTGCGTGAGTTGGTCTGCCAGTTCCCTGACTGATTGCTGTCCACTTCGATCGGACAAATAACCGACTATCCCAACCGCTCCCACCAATTGCAACATAAATGGAACTGTCAGCAACACTCGGATCGGAATGTTTGCCCAGCCCTGATAGCAGCGTTGAAGTAAACTTGCTCTTTCGGTCATAAAGCAATCATAATACTGTACCAGATCTAATCAACTCATCCCCATGCCTTGATGCAAAGAAAGCTGGCGGTTGTGGTTGACTATACTATTTACTTGAATGAGAAAAATATTAGCGGATTTAATATGCCGATTCGCTACTGACGGGGCGACAACTATAGCTTAAAGGTATACTGGAACCCACATTCCGCACCCGCAACTGTCACACATCAATCAAAAGGGCATTT